>JBMFLH010000016.1:0-29670 GCA_049971295.1 Candidatus Ratteibacteria bacterium
GGTCTTACCATTCCCGTCGCCACCTAGTTATAAAAGGGCGGGATTTTAGGTTATAATTCAACACCTTCCTGATAAGTTCTCAATAGAAGGTTCTGATGGAACAATTATCAAAGAAGGAAAACACACCGAAGGATGGTTTGCTGTTGAAAAGCAGGACATAGGAATCAACCATAGAGAAACATGGCAGAGATTTCCCAAAGAATTTGAGATCACATCAGATGGCATGAAACTTCATATCTGGCCTGTTCACGGTAAAACCCATTCAGAAATCAATGAAACAAATCCTGAAGAAATTTACAAATTATGGTTTGCCCACCAGGGAAAAGAATTGAGTTTAGGTATGCCGTGGAAGTATTACTTTAAAGCTGCAGAAATTTACAATGCTCCTGAAACAGGGGTCTATACAGCACCAGGACTTGTGCTTGCAGGCGTTCATTCAAGCATTCTGGGAGCAGCGATTACAAGCGACATTCTGGTAACATTTTTGAGTGGTGAAGATATTGAGAAACAAAAAGAAATATCAACATCTTTTCAAATTCTCCCCCATTGCCTGCCAGATCCTCAATGGACCTGTGATAGTTTGACTGTCGATTATATTTCGCCTTATTCACCTGAAAAATTTAAATTTATTGAGGACTGTATTGAAAAACTGGTAAAAGGATACAGAGAATTACAGGATTACACAGAACAGTATGGTATGTGGATATATAGAACATGACATCATACATCTTACAATGGAAACAGGATATTTGACTTATACAGGTTGTTCAATGCCACTCATCATTATGAAGCATTTATGCCATGGCTGATGTATGTAAGGTCAGGGAATCCATTTTATCTGGAACAGGCAAGTGCAAATATGAGGTTACTTTCTGACCTGAATATCATTCATTACAATGATTCATCTTATACGCATCGCGAATTTCACTTCCGCCAGAAAAATATTGCTGGCTCAACACGACACACCAACGGTTTTTGTCCCTGGGGAGGAGACCATGCGCTTCTCGCACATTTAACCTGTTACAACGCCCTGATGCTGGCGCATTACCTGACAGGGGACTTAAGGTTACGAGAAATCCTTGTTGATAAATGGCAGAAGACAATAACAACAGACCGGAAAAATCCAGAGTTTGCTGGAGCAACACGGTTGGAACCAGGAAGGGATAACAACACCCTTGGAGAGTTAATAGACCTTTACCAAATGACATATCATCCTGCCTTGCTTGTGTATATTGATGATTGTTTGCAAAAATACCTGACCAACATGTATCACTGGGGTCAGCCACTTCATAATGTTCTGCTATTTTATAAAAGTGAACAGGCAAAAAAGCAATTGATGGATGGCGTGGTTGATCCAAAATCAGAGAAATGGAATCTTTGGTATACCCATTCGCCCCACGAAAATTATGGACTGGCTTCAATTTTTGAAACAGACAAAAACAAAAGTGCAGAATATGCTGCAAAGGCATTTTTGAATTCTGGCATTTATTCGTGGGACAGTAAAGCGAATAAGTTGAAAAATAAGGAAAATTTTGACGCTTTCTGTGAGGTTCCTGACTTTGTTCTTTATATGCCAAGGGTTATGTATGTCCTTGCAAAAACAAACATTGAAGACCCGACGAACTGGAGTTGGTCTCAATCACTACCTGGATGCCCGGGTGCAACCTATTGCATTGTCAGGGAAGAAAAAGATAAGAATTTTAACATTATTATTCGCGGAGAAATAGGAAAAAAAGACAGTGGTGGATTTCCAGTAAAGGTTATCGGACCTGATAAAAAAACAATTATTGAGACGATTGTTGACAGGCCATACATGAAACTGGTGGTTCCACAGGACGGAAAAACCGGCGAATACGTCATTATTCTTGGTTTGAGGGATGGAAAGGATGATATTTACGCACCATTGACAGACCTTGAAAAAGAAGTTTATTATGTAAATTACTGGTTTCAATGCACTGATACAAGATATTTCACAAAACCAGCAACAGATACCAACGAATCCTTCGGGATTCAGCCACACGTTTATTCATCATACATCATATCAAATAAAACAAAACAACTGATTGCCTCAACTGAAAAGGGAGAGAAAATAGAAGTAGAAATGCCTGTTGAAGGAATATGGATCATTAGTAAAACAAGATACACGCATATCAAGCAACCATTAATTCTTTCAAACGATGAACAACACTGGTTTTTGCCTGAAAGCATAAAAGTGGTACAATTTAAAACCAAGTGGAACTGGTAAAAACAGGGGAGGAAATATGGTAAGAAAGGTTTTGTTGGGTTGTATGATTTTGATAATGTTCTGGGTTTTTTCTGCAATCTGCCAGGTTATTTGTACGCCAGACAAAACTGCAGTATCAGCAAAATCAGGAGATATCTTTGTTTTTGCAGTTTCTAATCCAAACCCTCCGCAGGATATTTCTATTAAGGTGTATGACGCAAATGGTAAATATGTCAGAACACTTTTTGAAAAATGCGCAACAGAAACACAGTTCAAAATTCCGTGGAACTTAAAAGATGCTGATGGAAAAATAGTTAACCCAGGGAAATATACTGTGAAGGTTCAAACTGGTTTAAGCCTTGTACTTGATAACACTTTCGGGAAAAATGGCATCATCGGCGGTGATGATACATTCATCAGTCCAAGAAATGTCAGGGTTGATAAAAAAGGCTGTGTTTATGTGCTGGATTATGGATCTGGAATAATATTCAAATTCAATCCAGATGGAACTCCAGCCAATGATATTGCAGGAAAAAACAAAATTGTGGGACCTTCATCACCTTATTGGGTCAATATCGCCGTGGATGAAGATGGACGAATTTACGGAACTGTTGGTCACAGTGTACTGGTTTACGACGGTAAAACTGGAGCACAAATTTATCACGTTGGAGAATTTTTTGGAAACGATGTGGGCTGGGAAACAACAAAGGGTGGACTCGGCTGGCCAAATTGGGTGGGACTCAATAGCGACTATCGTCTTTATGCTTCGTGCCCCGGATACTCGTACTGGGCAGCTTTTGACAGAAGAAAAAAAGGAAAAGAAGGAGGACTCTGGCGTTCAAAGGGAGGAGTACCAGGAGAATCCGGAGATACAGACGGAAAGAAAGCCATTTATCTTGCGCATGCCTATTACACAAATCGCAATGGCATCACAAAGTGGATTGATAAAGATACATCTGTTGAAATTGCTTATAGCATTACTTCTTTCACAGACCCGGTAAAGAAAACCACAGAACAGATGGCAAATGTTTATGGCGTTGCATTTGACAAAGAATCAGGAATTTTCCTTGTTCAGAGAGACCCTGTAAGAATTATCAAAATTTCAGACAATGGATTTGGGTTTGATTTTGTAAAACAATTTGCTTCCCCAGGAAATGATGCTTCTAAACTTGAATTTATGGCGCCAAAGGATGCAGCAGTTTCTCCTGACGGAAAATATCTTTATATCATAGAAGATGGAGAACCTATCAGCAAAACAAATACTGCGCCTGGTCTTGCTCGGCTTATGAAATACAAAATCACCTATCAGGACGAAAAGCAAGTGACGATAAACGTTCAATAAATTGCTACGTTCAATTTCACAAAAAGGGGCTATTATGAAAAAATTGCTGTTTTTGACAATGGCACTTTTATGTATTTTCTCATTAAGTTCATATGCCCAGCAGAAGAAAAATCCCGAAAAAATCTATGTGAGGTTCAAAGTACTTTCAGCAGATCAGGTATACGCCTACTTAAAAACCGTTATACATCGCTCTCCCTGGTCAAAAAATTATCCAACAATTCCCCGTGGTGGAGAAAATTACGCAAGATTACGGATTAAACAGAACAATTTCTCTCCTTGGGCAGAGATTGATGGTGACTGGGGAACAATTGTTTTTGATTTCAAAAGTTCCCAGATACTTGAAACTGTTGAAGTTGAAATCCAGTTGTCGACTAAAGACGATGAGGCAGAAATATTTAAGACAATGAGAATTCAGGAAAAAGGAAGTATTGTTGCGATCAGTTTGCCTCCTGATTACTATAATAATCCAGATGGAATACTCACTGTCAGGCAGGAATCAGAAAAACATTTGAAAATGGCTCAATCTCTTAATCTTTCTCAGGAAAATCTTCCAAAGAAATTTTCTTTTTACACAGGCGCAGGCGGCTATGGAAGTTTATATAAGGATGTTGAAATATGGAAAAATGAACTTAAAACATTAAGAACCCTTGGCATCAATGGAACAAGTTATCCCTGGAATGCTGAACAAAACAATATTTATAAAGAACTGGGTTTTGATAGATTTGTTACGTATAATCCAGGCAATCCCGACCAGGCAAAAAATGAAAAAACACTTTCTGAGGAAACATTCTCAAAAATTCAGGCAGTTGTCATTGCTGACGAACCAGGAAATTATGGTCTTTACCAGATAAAAAATGAACCGGTTGAAATCTTTCATAAGTTCCTTGAAAGCAAGGGTCTAAAACCAAAAGATTTTCACGCAAAGGACTGGTCTGACATTAAACCACTTACAGAAAAAAAAGAAATTGAAAAAATTGAGTATAACTGGGGGCCAAAATACGGTGAGGCAGCAAGAAAGGCATATTACTGGACGATGAGATACACCGAACACCTGACAAACCAGTATTTCAAAAATATCACAGATTCTCATGAAAAACAGTACCAGCCAGGAGTACTGACATTTGTTAACTATACAGACCATCCCATGATTCTTGGAGGTACGATGCTTCCGGGAAGTCCTGACTGGTTTGAGATGGGTTTACAAAGAGCAACCACATTGATGTGGACAGAGGACTGGATGTACGGCGGAATCAGGTCATGGGGAAATGGTCTTTACCAGCGATTGGGATTCCTGTGTGACATTCTGCGAAATGCAGCAAGCAAACACAATCAACCACTTGGCTTTTACAATACAATGGATGGAGAAGATGGAATCAGAATGAAAGGATTTATAGTCATTGGACATGGAGTAAAAATTATTGATTATTTTTACTATGGACCAACATATTCTGCTACAGAAAACTATTGGTCAGATAGCATTTCACAATATAAAGGTGTTGCAAAAGTCATCAGAGACATAGGAAAGGCAGAAGAACTTGTATATCCTGGACAGGTACCAAAAAGAGATGTAGCGATTATTTACAGTACCACAGAAGAAATCTGGGACCAAAATGGTGACAAAGGACATGAAAAACAATATCTTCATATCGCGCTTGCTCAGCAACTGTATCACGCAGATGTACTGAACGAGGACTTAATTCTTGAAAGAGACCTGTCACAATACAAGGTCATTTATTTCATGGATACGCACTTTCCTATTGCTGGACTGAAAAAACTAAAGACCTATGTGGAAAATGGCGGAACCCTGGTATTGTTGCCAGGCGCAGGTGAAAAGGATGAATATGATAATAATGTAAATGTGATTACATCACTTTTGGGGACAGATATCAAAACAGTTCCGATTGAAAAACCAGAAAAAACCACTATCAGTTTGAACGAAAGTACAGGAATTCTAAGTGATATTCCTGTGACTGTCTTATTCAAAAAGGCAGAAGTTTTAGGCTCTGCAAAAGACCAGATTTTAGGCAAGTTTTCAGACAATTCTCCAGCAATTCTCAGTAGTAAAGTGAAAAAGGGCAGAATCATTTATTATATGTTTATGCCAGGGCATAATTTTTTCTCACTTGTTCAAGAAGCAAATCCTGAAGGATATGTAAAAATTTTCCCGGAACATGCAAAAAAACTTATCAGTTTTCCGTGTGAAATGTCAGGCATTAAAAAACAAATTGAAATATCAGAAGGCACATTCGATGCAAACTTACTGGTTTCAGAAAAAGGCGTGGCACTGGTGCTGGTCAATATTGGAAGAGACCCTGTACCAAGCGCCAGTTTCAAAGTTCAGGCACAGGGAATTAAATCAGTGACATCTATTGAAAATGGTAATCTTCAGTTCAGGGAAGAAAATGGATTTGTATATTTTTCAATGCCTGTCAATGGATTAACAGACATTGTAATGCTTAAAAAATAATAGGAGGAGAAAATGAAGTTCAGTATTCAAACAATCATTCTTCCTTACAATACTCTTGAAGAAATCGGAGAAATTGCGCACAAGTACGGATATGATGGAGTTGAATGGCGTGTGCTTCCTGATGCATCTCTTAAGGACTTTGGTCCAGAGGTAAAAAACAATCTTGCAGTATGCACATTGAAACAAAGTGCGCCACTCATCAAAAAAATCAATGCGGAATTCAATTTGACTGTTGCTGGTTTTTCGTCATATGTTGAAATGGATCAACTGGATGATATAAGAATCATCAGGGATGCAGGATGCGAACTTGGTTGCCCATTTTTCAGAATCAGGGGACTTTATTACAGAAGAGACCGCAATTACCATGAAATTGTTGAAGACGGATGGAAAAAATTTGAAAAGGTGGAGAAACTTCTTGAAACTTATCCCATAAAGGCAGCCATTGAAATACACAATGGTTTTGTCGTGAGTTCCTGCGCAGCAGCATATCATTTCTGTTCAAAATTCAGTCCAGAACATATTGGTGTGATTCATGATCCTGGCAATCAGGTTGTCGAAGGAAGAGAAGACGCAAAAATGGGAATTGAAATCCTGGGTCCATATCTAATACATGTTCATTTCAAGAATATGATATGGGAGAAAAAAGGTGTAAGAGAAGATGGAACTGTTGAGTGGAAACCAAAAAGTGTGCCATTGAACGAAGGAATCATCGACTGGAAGGACTACATTGATCAACTGAAAAATTGTGGATACAAAGGTTTTCTTTCAAACGAAGATATGGATACAGCGTCAGGTTCCATTGAACAGCGGCTATCACAAATTAATTATCTCAAACAGTTTGTATAACAGGTGTGAGGAAAACAGAACTATTGTTCGTCTACTGTTTTTATCGCCTCAAGGGCATCCTCATAGGAATCTGCTGGAACATACAGTTTTACTCGCAATCCGGGCAGCCATCCAATAATCCTGAGGTAACCCTGGACACCGCGGCTTTTCTTTAACACAGGAATACCGCTTGCCCTGAGTGCTGATTCTATCACAATACTTTCACCTTCAGTTGTTTCAATAAGAAACTTCCAATCTTCTGTCTGCATTGTAATATCACTTTAATGAATTCTACACCAGAACCAACAGGCAATCAAGTTTGAAACGAAAAAGATTTTGTTGTAGCATAATTGGAAACAGGAGATATAATGAAAGCACATATTATTATTGATTTCACAAAAGTCATCGGGAAGAAAAATCCATATTTCTTTGGGTCTTTTATTGAACATGTTCACCGCTGTGTTTATCCAGGAATTTTTGATCCAACATCAGACCTGGCTGATGAAGATGGCATGAGAAAAGATGTCCTCGAAGAAATAAAAAAATTAAAACCAGGAACCATTAGATGGCCTGGTGGAAATTTTTCTTCATGGTATTACTGGAAAGATGGCGTCGGTCCTAAAGAAAAAAGGGTATCAAAAATATCTTACGCTGATGATATAATCAGGGAAGAAAATCACCAGTTTGGAACAGATGAATATATCAAATTTTGCAGAAAAACACTTGTGGAGCCATACATTACTGTGAATGCTGGCTGTGGTACTGCAAAAGAAGCAGCAGAATGGGTTGAGTATTGTAATTACGAAGGCAAAACTTTTTATGCAAATCTTCGCAGAGAAAATGGGAATAAGTCCCCCTTCAGCGTGAAATTCTGGGAAATCGGAAATGAAATCTATGGCGACTGGCAGGTCGGAACAAAAAATGCTGTTCAGTACAGTGAATTTGTAAACGAATTTTCAAAAGCAATGAAGAGGGTTGACCCAACAATAAAAATCATTGCAGTAGGAATGGGAAAACACGATCCTGAATGGGATAGAATTATTCTCAATTCCTGCTGGGACGATATTGATGGTATTAGTGTGCACATATACATTGGAAGACATGAATATTTTGATTCTTTTGGACAGATTTACACAATCAGAGACCATCTGAAAAAAATGGAAGATGATATTATTTCAATGTCAGAGAAAAAAACGGCAAAAAGAATTGGTATTGCCCTTTCTGAATGGGGCGTCTGGTATCGAAAAGGACACAAAGATGATCTCGATGAGGTTTATAATCTTAAAGATGCCCTTGTATTTGCAAGCGCCATGAACCTTTTGCTCAAGTTCTGTAATTGGCTTGATTTCACACACCAGTCAATGCTTGTCAATTGCCTTGGTCTTGTCAGAACAAAACAGAACAAAATTGTAAAACAGGCAATATATTTTCCTTTTCTTCTTTTTGCCAGCGAAACTGGAGATACAGTTCTTGCGCCCACAGTGTTGTGTGAAACTTTTTCCTGTAAGGATTACAGGTATTTCCCCTGGCCAACCTTTGATGTAGGAAAAGATAATTTTCAAATAGATGAAAGTCGTGTTCCTCAGATGCACAATGTTCCATTTCTTGATGTCTCAGCAACATACGACTCAAAAGAAAATACCCTGTGTATCATTGCTGTCAACAGGCATCCCGAACGAACAATTTCAGGTTCCATTGAACTACGCAATTGCAAATGTCAAAAATATATCACTGCATCAGTAATTACTGGCCCTGATGTGTATGCGGAAAATGACTTTGATAAAGAAGCCATCGGTATGGAAACATATCAGGAAACATTGAAAGATCATATGGTATGGGATTTCCCCAGGCACTCAATCACAATGTTGAAAATTCCCCTGGATGCAAAAAATGGTTAAACTCAATATTCTTGTGATTGGCGGTGGAATGATTACACAGCAGGTAATTTTGCCTGTACTCATTGATGAAAAAGAAAAAGGGAAAATTTCATCAATTGCTGTTGCTTCAAGAAGAAAAGACACAGTCGAAAAATTGTCAGCACTTTTTCCCCAGGCAAAAATCAAAACATATCCAGAGAGAAAAGATTCTGACCCTGATGCCTGGAAAATTGCCATGAAAGAACTGGAAAAACCCGCAATTGTCATTGTGGCAACACCTGATGATCTGCATGCACAAATGGCTCTTACTGCGATAGAGCAATACCATCATGTAATTGTTCAAAAACCTCTGTGCCTGACCGTGAAAGATGCAAAAAATATTCTTAAAGAATCAAGAAAAAACGCAGTCTATGTATTTACTGATTATCACAAAAGACATGATCTACCACTTCGTGCTGCACAGTATAAATATAGAAAGGGTGAACTTGGAGAAGTCCTGTGCGGACACGCCTGGCATGAACAGAGGAGAGAAATTCCATTAAAGCACTTCAGAAACTGGTGTGAGAGAAGCAGTCCCCTTGAGTACCTTGGCACCCATTACATTGATATGTTTTACTTCATTACAAATCTTCTTCCAAAAAAAGTTATTGCAAAGGGGCAGAAAAAGATTCTTGTTTCTCTTGGCATCAATGCGTATGATTCGTGCCAGGCCTTTGTTACCTGGAGCAATGGAGCTGTGCAGTATCTCCAGACATCCTGGATATTGCCAGAGGCAAACCCATGTTTATCAAATCAAGGGTTTCAAATCACCTGCACAGAAGGAGAATTCAGAGCAGACAATGCGAACAGAAATTCAAATTTTTCAACCACAAAGAATGGTTATGAAATATTCAATCCCTATTTTTTCAAACCCTATCCTGACTGGCATAACTTCGAGAAGACAAAATATTTGGGCTATGGCGCAGACAGTATCATTCAGGCAATTGATGATTGCATGAAAATTGTAGAACAAACCCTGTGTCTTGACGAAAAAAATGCGCTCGAAAAAAGGAAAGAACTGATCCGTAAATTTGAAAAAATAAGACCGTTGCCCAATCAGGCAATTGTTGCAACCAGTGTCATTGAGGCAGGGAAAATGAGTATGACAAAAGAAGGGAAAGCCGTTGTGATTGATGAGGATTTTTCCCTGTATTATGAATAAAATTCTTTTACTGCTTCATACATTGCCATAACATTTTCAGTCGGTACATCTGGCTGAATATTGTGAATCTGACAGAAAACAAAACCACTGCCTTCTGAAAGAATTTTGATACACTGCTGAACATGGCTTTTTACTTCATCTGGCTCGGCATACGGCAAAATGTGCTGGGTATCACACCCACCGCCCCAGAATGTAATATATTTACCGAACTCCCTTTTCAATTTTTCAAGCTGCATATGTTCGGCGGTAAATTGAACAGGATTAATAATATCAACACCAATCTCAATTAAATCAGGGATAATATCATAAATTGAACCATCTGAGTGCAGGAATAGAAAAACATCAGATTCCTTGATAAACTGATAAAGTTTTTTCTGATATGGCTTGACAAGTTTCCTGTAAAGAATGGGTGAAATCTGGAGCCCCTGCTGTGTTCCTAAATCGTCATTCACATTTACAATTTGCACATAATCACATACGTACTTTTTATATTTTTTAAACCGTTCTGTATACGCATTCACAAGGTTATCAAAGATACATTCTGCAATTTCTGGATGGAGAACAAGGTCTAACATAAATTGCTCGAATCCCCTCAATAATTGCGCGCCCATAAAAACATGGACTGCAAAATTTCCCATCAGTGCATAATCTGTTGTCTGATAAAGATGCTGTGCCTTTTTCCCAATTTCTTCTATCGTTTCATCAACAAAAAATGGCCAATCAAAATTTTCAAAAATATCCTTTTTTGATTCAATGTCTCTTATCGATTGCGCATTCGCCAGAGGAAAATCAACAACTTCAAAATACCAGCAATTTTTTGGCCTTTTCGCAGTCACTTCCCCGATTTTGTCAACTACCTGCTCTTAACCATCTTCAAGTTTCACTAAATTCCAGCGGTCTGGAATTTCACAATCAGAACCATCAGGAAGTTTTGCGCTTTTCCAGTGCTCTGGCTCAGGGAATACTGGTAAAACATCAGCGCCAACAATTTTCAGTATCTCTGGTTCAACGATCGCAACCTGCTGGTAAGGGTCATAAACTCTTGTTTTTCCTGTTTTGATTCCAAGAAAATTCTTCAATCTGTTGTAAGCAACAGCAGTAATACCCGTTGAGTCCATTCCACCCAGGTCAACCGGAATTTTATCTACTGGTTGATGCCTGACCGCACTCAAAATTCTTTCTCTCGATGTCATGGCATTTTTACTTCAAAAAACTGTCTTTTTTCTGCTGATTCTCTTGCCCACAGGCACGTAAGGACGCTTACAATGCCTGCTTCCATTGGTGAGCGAGATGGTCTGTTCTCTTTCATCGCCATCAAAAAATCATACATAAGTTCCCTGTCGCCACCGAAGTGTGGCATATCACCTGTAAAGTCAATTTTCTCAACAACAGGCATAAAATGGTCGTACACAATAATGCTGTTTCGATACCAGTCAAAGTCAATTGTTCCTTTATAACCGTATAATCTTGCGCCACGCCTTCCCACTGCCTGGTTTCTAACAAAAAAGTTCTGAGAATAACTAACCTGAACACCATTATCAAGTTCAATCAAAGCATTTCCACTGTCTTCATTTTTTATTTCTTTCGAAAACATACATTTCTGCCAGTCATTCCATTCAACCTTTTCACCCCTGAAGCGCCTATAGAAAAGATTAAATGGACTTTCGATACACTCCATTTTTTCATCACAGTCCCTGCATAACAGTTCAAATGGTTTATCCCGTTTTCCATAAATCCTTTGAGAATTCATTGCCGCAATCATTTTTGGGTTTCTTCCTGTCAGGTAAAAAATATAGTCAAAATCATGGGTCGCCTTCTGCAGGAAAAGACCACCAACCTGGTGATAATTTCGGTACCAGTTATTAAAATAAACAGAGCCATACGGAACATCATTCCATGCAACAACATGTTCAACCTCTCCAATTCGTCCAGAATCAATAATCTGTTTCACCTTTTGAGCCATCGGCGTCAGACGAAGTGGAAATGAAATCACCGTGGGTGCTGTCACATTTTTGAATGTATCTTTTAGCATTCTCACCTGTTCAAAAGTTATGGCAACTGGCTTTTCAAGGAAAAGTGGCAGATTTTTTTTCGCAACCTTGCAAGCCATTTCAGCGTGAAGATGACACCTTGTTCCAATCATAACCCCGTCAAGTTCAATCTTTTCAAGCATTTCATCAGCAGAAGTAAAATATTTTGTATTTTTCATCAAATCAGGGTCAATCCTCCTACGTATGCGACTTTCAGGGATATTTTCCTTCACTGCCTTTTCAATGTCTTCTGCAGCAGGGTCTGCAATGGCAGCAATGTAATAGGGGATATCAAAAACCTTCATTGCTGCTGCCATATGCGAAATGCGAAGTCCAAAGCCAATAATTCCCACTCTCAACATGTGCCCTCCTTTCGTGATTGTGAAATCTTATCACCTTTTCATTTTGCGTCAACAACCAGGATTTGACTTTTTACCATTTTACCATTATACTGTTTTTATGGCTACAATTTACTCCATTACAAATCAGAAAGGTGGCGTTGGAAAAACAACAACATGTCTTTGCCTTGGTTCATCTCTTGCTGAAAAAGGGTACAGGGTATTACTGATTGATTTTGACCCGCAGGCCGGGTTGACAGTATGTCTTGGTTTTGACCCTGATTCTTTTTCCACGACCATCTACAATGTCATCATCAATTCCGAACAGTATCCCTTGCAAAAAATTATTACAGACACAAAAGTTCCCAATCTCAAAATTGCACCAGCCAATCTTGATCTCGCCGGCGCAGAAGGCGAATTAATAGGAGAAATTGGATGGGATAGGAATCTCAGGGATGCTATCAATCCTATCAAAAATGAATTTGACTTTATTTTTATTGATTGTCCGCCAAGCTTGGGAGTTCTGACAACAAATGCGTTAATCAGCGCGCACACAGTAATTGTGCCAGTACAAACTGAGTTTCTTGCGTTACGGGGATTAAAGCAACTTGGAGATATTATCGCAAAGGTAAAGAAAAAGGGCAATTCCTCTTTAAGAAAGAGAATCCTTCGAACCATGCACGATGTGAGAACCCTTCATTCAAAGGAAGTTGTTGAAGAACTTGAAAGAATTTTCCCTGATGAAATTTTTGAGACCATCATCAAACGTACTGTCAAATTTGCAGATGCCTCTCTTGCAGGAGTTCCCATTCTACTTTACGCAAAAAGTTCAGAAGCCGCAGAGGCATACAGACATCTTGCAGAGGAGGTGATTGAGGATGCCAAAAAGACCGTCTCTTAAAGGCAGGGGCGTCGATATTTTTCTCGGAAAATCAGACCAGAAAGAAAAAATTGAAAAAGAAGAAAAAAAAGGTAAAGCCACTTTTTACTTCCCCCAGAAACTTCTCTCAGAACTTGATGAAGCGTGGTTCGTCCTGAGAAGGATTGATAGAAAAATTAAAAAATCAGATATTGTCCAGGCAGCACTGGAAATTTCACTGCAGGGATTGAAGGAAGGAAAGACAGAAAACCCGTTGATAAAATATTTCAAGAGAGAAATGTGAAACACTATCTTTCACTTACCGTTTTCGGGAACACTTTTGACGATTCACTTGTCTAATGAATACAAACAGAACCAATGAGTTTGGTGATGAAACTCTTGTGAGAAGAGTACAAAAAGAAAATGATATGTATGCATTTGAGATACTTGTGAAAAGATACCAGCATAAAGTTTATGGAATTTGCTTCAGATTTATGGGTGAACATCACGAAGCGTTTGACTGCGCCCAGGATACTTTTATAAAAATTTATCAAAAAATTCGCTCGTTCAAGCATCTTTCTTCTTTTGGAACATGGGTCTATAGAATTGCAGTGAATACCTGCAAAAATCGTTTGTCTTGCCGGGACTTTATGAGAAAGAAAAAAACAGCGTATCTTGGAAACAGCGGCACTGACATTGAAAACCACCTCGTTTCTCCCGCACAACAATATGAAAAAACCAGAATCAGTGAAATCGTTCAAAATGCGATCAGTAAACTACCTTTTGATCAGAAACAGATTGTGATTCTTCGCGAAATCCAGCAACTATCCTATGAGGAAATCGAAAAAATCACAAACCTTCCGCTCGGAACAATCAAGTCAAAATTGTCAAGAGCTCGCAGTAAACTCAAAGAGTTATTAAAGGATATCAAACATGAATTGTAAAAACGCTCAAAAAATTCTTTCTGATTATCTTGAAGGACTTATTTCTGACCAGCAGAAAAAAGAAATTGAGCAACACCTTCAGGGGTGCAAAAAATGTCAGATTGAACTGGATGAAATGAAAAAAACTGTGGAACTTCTCAGAAATCTTCCTTCACCAGAAGCACCAGAAAAACTGGTTGAAAGTGTAATGGAAAAAATCAGCGCCGAAAAGCCCAGAAAAAGAAAATTTGCGTTTTTATTAACTGCCGTCGCATCTGCAGCAATCATTGTGTTTATTGTGCTTTTCAAAATTCAAAAGCCATCTCAAATTGCATATCAGCCGGAAACTCAGGTAAAAGTCACTCAAAAACATAAAGAAGAAAAAAAGCCAGAGATTGCTATGAAGAAACCGGTTTCTCGCGTCAGAGAAAAAAAGAATACCATTGTTTCTGGTGAAAAAACGTCAGAACAAGGAAAAACAGAAATTGTAATTCAACTTGTATATCTTCCCCAGCCACAGATGACTTATGCAAAAAGAAATGCCGATAAGGAAATTGCCGCACAGGACATTAAACAGAAAAAAGCTGCTGAAGTTTCACTGCTTGCCCAAAACAGGGAAAAAGAAACCTCTGCAGAAAAAAAATCTCAGGAAATTGCAACATCGCTGGCAGCAAAATCCGTCGGAATACCTGGTCCAGCAGAAAAATTGAGCCCTGAATCTGAAATCATTAAACACATCACTGATGCTGGTGGAAAAATTTTATCAGAATCACCTGGTTCTGATACAGAAATCAGCCATGTATTTGTTGCAGAACTACTTGCTTCGTCATACAAAAATTTTCTTGACAATCTTGCAGGAAAATTTCAGGTAAAAAATTATGATTCCATCAAGGATGCTGCGATTTCTGAAACTTTCATCACAATAAGATTACAGATTTTCAAATAAGTCCCTTTATAATGAGAAACACCCCAAAAATAGAAAGAAATATTCCGCAGCATATCGTAACAATTCTATAAACAAAAGGGCTGAATTTTGCTCTTCCCCTGTGGATTGAATAAGAAACCAAACTATACCAGAAAAAATCAGCAGAAATATGGCCAAGAAAAAACACAATCAAACCTGGCAACCCTCTTGGTAGAGCGATTGAAAGATACGCAAGTCCGATTGTTACCCACCATACAGTCCAGTAAGGATTTGAGATGCTCACAACAATACCGTGAAAAATCGAAAAATCCCTGGTGGTATTAATATTTTGTTGAGCAGAAAATTCAAACGTCGTTTTTCTCAGCATGAAAATTGCCATCAATAGAAGAATACCACCGCCCGCAATACTTAAAAACTTTGAAATACCGGGTTCTTTCAAGTACGCACCAAAACCAGCAACAAGTAACAGAACCATCACAAATTCTAAAATTGAATGTCCTGCTATCAAAAGTGGGCCCTGCCTTGCTCCGTACTTAATAGATCTTGTAATCGTCACTGCAAGAAGCGGTCCAGGGCTTAGTGCGCCTGAAAGAGCCACGACAAAAGAACTCACACCAATCACGAAAAGATTCATCACATAAGATAATTTTTCAAAACCCTTATGTCATGAGGAAGCACCACATCTGGTTCCCATGCCTCAATATACTCACCAGAAAGAAATCCCTGATAGTTAATCTCCTGAAGCAGTCGCAGGGCGGTTTTGTAAGGAATCTCTCCTTCTCCCATCAGGGCAAGAGTAACATTTCGCTGTTCATCATAAATACCATCGTGAATGTGGCAGTGTTCTACAAATTCTTTCACCCAATCAAATGCTTCTTTTATTGTCATACCCTTTGTATATGGATGCATAATATCCCAGTTGATTTTAATATTAGGACTCCCAGCAATTTTCACTGCCTTTGCCGCAACATCTGCTCTTGAAAAAAAGTCATGTGTTTCAAGACATACAAATACTCTGTTTTTTTCAGCGTACTCTGCAACTATTCCAAGACATTCACCCACGATTTTTATTGCCTCGTCCACACTGATTTCTTTATCAGGAACCCCTCCAAACACCCTGATTCTTTTTGCTCCAATATCACACGCAAGGTCAATAAACGCTTTTGTCATTTCAAGAGATTCTTTTCTTTTTTGAGCATCCGTAAAACAATACTTGATTGAAGTCGCCAGACAGGAACATTCAATCCCGCTCTCATCAAAAATTTTTCTTATTTCCTTTCTTTTCTCTTTCCCTGCTTCAATCTCAATGCCGTGTCTGTGCTGCGCCTGAGCGCGCGGCTCCACTCCATCATAACCATATTCTCTTGCATATTTCAGCATTTTATAAAGATCTGCCTCAGGGCACGAAAAGCTCATGAAAGCAAATTTCATTTCTTACTCCTTGTTAAAAATTTTTATCAGTTAGACAAATTTTTCTGCTCAAGCTCACCTCCTGCTTTCTTCCATGTTTTCTTCTCTGCCTCTCATCTTGCGAAGAGGATTAAGGCGTGGGGTGTTTTTAAAATTCTAAACCCAAAACTCTAAAAATGCAATATGGGTGATCCTATGGTTCAGAGTTTGTAATTCGACCTCGCCTCCACAATCTCTCATCAATAGATATGGGAAATATAAAATAAAGGAGATCAGAAATAAGAAAGCTTCTATAAAGAAGAAAGACTGGACGGAAACCATTGCCGGCAAATTTGGGTAAAAACCTATTCTCTTTTTCGCAACTTTTCTTGTTCACTCCTTTAATGAACCAAAGATGTCTATTTTTTCAGTTGATTCCTCGATGATTCTTTCCACAATAGCGTCGTCAATTGTGTTTTCGGGAAGCCCGGCTCCTTCGAGATATTTCAGCATTTGGGCAAAAAGATATCTCGCTTCAGGCAAATTCTGGTCAAGATTCAAACTGGTAATAACAACGTGCCCTTTTCCGCATGCAAATTCAATAAGATATGCCAGAGGATACATCCTGAAACAGGTACTGAAAGAACGTATTACAGGTTCTTCTTTCAATTTGCCAAATAATCTTAAATCTATCGGTGGATTTTCAGCAATCATTCTATAAAATTGCAGGTCACAGAAATTTTCATGTGGGAAATCGCCAAGCATCGGATGATTTCTTACAATTGTTCCTGTGTTACCATCTTCGTAAGTTGGATAATTGGCTGGAGGCGTGAAAAAATACCGTCCGGTGAAAAGACCTAATTTGGGGAAAAATGGCCTTGTAATTCCTTCAGGCGCAGCAAGAATTAATTTTCCTCCATCTATGACGTAGTTTGAAAGATTTCTGTCTAAAATTTCTGACACCACCACTTTTGGAAATACAGTCCTGACATAAGATTTTTTAATACTCTGTGCTTTCAGTGTTTTGATCCAGGTTCTCTTTCCCTTACCATAAATCATAAATTCAGGTATATTCTCAGATTCTGGAAATATCCAGTAATCCCAGCAATTTTCAAAACTTCTGTCTTCTTCTTTTGCCTTGATGCACAATTGTAATTTTTCAGGGGACTTTACTTCTGGCAATTTAACTTTAATTTTCCCGATTTTATCGGTACAAAATGGCTTGTGTTTGAAAAAAAATTCACTGTGCTCTTTTACTGTTTTCCCTGATAAACTCCATTCAATTATAGGATTTTTTAGCGGTGGATGGGAAAAATCTGAAATAAAAATGTTCCTTTCAAAATTCTTGCCAGAAACATAAATCCTATCATCAAAATTACTGTCAGTTAAAATTGATGTACTTGACATCGTCTGTCGCCATACTTCTGCTGAAACATATTTTTTTTCGTAAAACTCATCAACGATTCCCTGGGGAGCAAACCCAATTTCCATTGCTGTGAAATGGCAAATCCCTGCAAGAGTGGGATAATCGCGACGGATTTGCTCAAGCTTTGTCTTTGCTTCGATAAACTGGAGTTTCTGGCTGTTTACGATTAATTCTGGAAGTAAATGGTCAAGTTGCGCTTTTTTTGCATTCTCAAGAGCGATTTCAAGCGCATAGGGTCTCATAGCGCCTGTAAATTTCTCTTTATTTCTGATATCCGGGAATGATGTCCACCACCTGAATTCATGTTGAATCACAGGCATAGAAACCCTTCTATCTTCTTTTGCTTCTGCACAATAAAAATCAAGTGGCATTCCCTTAATTTTGTATACTGTTCCATCTGTCCATATTACAAAACTTGATGGTTTGATTGCCTTTGTTTCTCTGTAACACTTCCATGCTGTCTCTGGATACAAAACCGTACGATGGCCATATTCGTTGCTCATGCAATAAAGATTGGCTGAAACGTGATTCACGTCCCTAATGACTGTTGCATTCTACTGATATCTTAACAGTTTCCGCCTTTCCACATCTGGTTGAGGCCATTGATACTGGTGATATTGTGAGTGCCCTGCCCATGCTCCCATCATTCCAATTTCACTTTGCACCAGCAATCCTACTTCATCTGCGATATCAAAATATTCAGGTGCTGGGACATAGGACTGGCATCTTACATAAACATAGCCATATTGACGCAATACCGAAAGTTTTTTTCTCCAGCGTTCTCTGTCTGTGTCAGGACATCCTGTCTCAGGATTTACTACAAAATCGCCTGTGCCCATCATATAATACGGTTGGTTGTTAATAAGAAAATGCTTACCCCTGGTTGAAAGATGCAAAAAGCCCACCCTTTCACTTCTGCTATCAACGATTTCTCCATTTCTTTTCAATTCAACATCAACGCGATAAAGAAGCGGAGTTTCAGGAAACCACAATTGAATGTCTTTTACAGGAATACAGAAAGCAATCTTTCCAGGGCCTGACTTTCTTACCGTATGAGCGCATTGCTTGCCTGATGGGTCCTTGACAGAAATTTCTATGTCGTTATCTTCTGAATTACCGCCTATTCTTATCATGAAATTCATACATTTATCAATAGGGTCAGGATGTATCCAGCAGTGTTCAAGCCATGCGTCTCCAGTACTGACAAGCTCCACTGTTCTGTAAAGTCCTGACCAGTATCCATTCCAGTTTAGCGCAAATCCAAGCCACCTGTTTTTTTCACTGATTCTCACTGCAACAAAGTTGTCCTTTTCACGTTCAACAACGTCTGTGATATCAAATCCAAATGGAACAAATGGACCTGAATGAGAACCAATGAACTTTCCATTTACCCATATCTCTGCAGAAGGATGAACACCACCAAAATTAATCCAGATTTTCCTGTTTGCCCATTGTTCAGAAATTCTAAATACCTTTCCATACCAGCCAGTGCCGTGATAAGTAGCCCTGTAAACGCGCGCCTTTATTCTAAAATCCCACACTTCGTCAGGAGAATCATCTCCAAAGCCCTGTCCCTGCCAGGACCCGGGTACAGATATTTTTGATGAAAAAGCATCCTGGTTGGCATACCATTTTTCCTTGATTCCATTATTCTTCGGGTCAAGCGTAAAAAGCCAATGCCCGCCAAAATCAATAAATTTCTCAGACTCATGTCTTATCACAGGATTAACCCGCACAGGCGCCATTTTACAAAACTTTTCCATTTTAACCTCCTATCACTCAATCTGCATACGAGTGGGAAAAAAGTTTGAAAATAAATATTTTATTAAATTTTCACTGCCCATTCGACTATTGTTGTCAACCTGCCCACCCGTGAAGCAAGACAAAATTGTTTTTATTATAGGATATTACAATCTACAGGATCCTTCAAAATTACCAGGAGAAACAATGCCAGGAGAATTTCAATGAAAAAACACAAGAATGGATTATCTGTCAGCATTCAAATACCTAATGGAATCACGTACGTTTCAACCATTGATAAATCAAAAAAAATATTGAAACCAGGCATTCACAAATTGAAAAAAGCCTTAACAAAATATGGGATTGATCCCTTTTGCATAAGTGTATTTACACCATTGCTTTTTTCTGGTATTATAATATTGCCTGTCCCGTACGCGGGCGGAGTGTGAAACTTTGAGCCAACACCAAAAAAAAGGGAGCCGAGTCTGACATGCAAGACATGCCGGAAACGGAAGTCGCGGTGTTCAGCAAGGCACCCACCTGTTAATACGGGTCTCAAAAGTTGCACCGTCTACGGCGGGACGGGTGCAACATTTGTGGGTAGGTGGCCGAGTGGAAATGGCAGCAGACTGTAAATCTGCCGGCGTTAGCCTACGGAGGTTCGAATCCTCCCCTGCCCACTTTGAAGAAATTAAAATTTTGTGTACATACAATTCTACACTGTGCGGGGTTAGTTTAGTGGCAAAACATCAGCCTTCCAAGCTGATTATACGGGTTCGATTCCCGTACCCCGCTTTTAAGTCATTTCAATGTCAATGTGAAATCTTTTTCACCAGGGAGCATCTAAAATGAAAGTGGAGATACAGCAACTTCCAAAGTACGGCAGGAAAATATTATTCGAAATTGAGGCAGAAAAAGTTAAGGAAAAGAAAACAGAAATAGTGCGGGAAATTCAAAAAAGCGCTGAGATTCCTGGTTTTCGAAAGGGGAAGGTGCCTGAACATGTCATTGAATCCCGTTACAGTGATGTAATCAAGAAAAATGTTCTTGAACGTATTATTACTGACTCTTATCTCGCTGCTGTGAAAGAACATAATCTTTCTCCAGTGATTGATCCTGAAGTAGCTGATGTGAAATTTGATGATACAATCAGTTTCAGCGTGTATGTGGAAATAAAACCAGAGGTTTCGGTTAAAAAATACAAGGAACTGGTTGTGAAAGAGGTCTCGCCAGAACCAGTTACAGAGCAAATGGTTGACGAGGTTCTTGCTGATTGGGAAAAAAGAAAAGAATTTGCCAGTTCCATCATTGACCCTGAAAAACGCGCTGCCTGGAGGAAAAAGATAAGGGAACAACTTGAACAATTAAATCAGCATCGAGCAAAAACACAGGAAGAACAGCAAATATGGGACCAACTTTTCAAAAACAGCAGCGTGGAAATCCCTGAAAAACTTATGCTGCAAAGGGCAAGATATCTTACAAGAGAACAGTTCAATTACATTGACACACAGAATAAAACAAAGGAAGAAATCGAAAAAATCGCAGAGGAAATCTTTGAAAAAATGAAGCCTGTTGCTGAAGAAAAATTGAAAAAATATTTCATACTCGAAAAAATTGCAGAAATAGAAAATGTACAGGTCACAGAAGAAGAAGTTGAACAGGCAATCAAACAAATTGTAATGACCAGCGGTGAAGATTACCAGCAGGTTAAAAAACGATTGACGGACAGCGGAAAAATTCACGACCTGAAAGACGACATAAAAATAGAGAAAACATTTGAACTGATTAAAAATAGCGCTCAGACCATCAAAAAAATCATACTCCCTGGAGAAGAGAAACATGAACACAAAAAACCAAAGTTTTAATCAACTTATTCCTTATGTGATAGAGGTGACTGAACGAGGCGAACGCGCCTATGATATCTATTCACGGTTACTTGAAGACAGGATTATTTTTATAGGATTCCCAATCACAGATGCCGTTGCCAATGCCGTGATTGCGCAATTACTTTTTCTCCAGAACAAGGATGCTTCCAAGGATATCAGTTTATTTCTGAATACCCCTGGTGGTTCAATCACTGCTGGACTTGCCATCTATGATACGATTCAATTTGTAAAGTGCGATGTTGCAACTTACTGCATTGGACAGGCGGCAAGTATGGGTGCTGTACTTCTTGCTGGTGGAAGAAAAAATAAAAGATTTGTTCTTCCTCATTCAAGAGTTCTCATTCATCAACCATTCGGAGAAATCGGTGGAACGACAACAGATGTAAGCATCCATACGCGAGAAATGATAAGATTGAGAAACATTATCAATGAAGTACTGGCAAAACACACAGGCCAAACACTGAAAAAAATTGAAAAAGACACTGAGAGAGATTACTTCATGGATGCAGAAGAAGCAGTGAAATACGGACTCGCGGACAAAATTATTTATCCGGATAATAAGGATTAAGAATGGTAGAAAATAAAACACAAAATAAGAAAAAGAATATCAGGCCCTTTGTACCATTGCGGGACATCGTCGTTTTCCCAAACATGGTCGTACCGCTTCTTGTCGGCAGACAGCGTTCCATCAATGCGGTTGAAGAAGCAATGAGTACAGACAATATGCTTGTACTGACTTTTCAACGCGACCCGAAGGTTGAGGAAGTCCGTCTCGATGACATCTATCAAACCGGCGTAAGCGCCAAACTTGTCCAGAGTTTAAGAGAAGCAAGCGGAACAATGAAAATTCTCGTTGAAAGCATTGAGCGGGTAAAAATTTCAAAGGTTATCACTGACAAAAAATATTTTGCATGTTCCATTGAACAGATTGAAAAGGTATCAGTAAAGGACAAAGAAACTGAGGCACTTTCACGACTTCTTCTTGACCTGGTTGAAAAATATATTAATCTGAATACATCCATCCCAAAAGAATTTTATGGAACCCTTGTTACCATTGATGAGCCATCAAAGCTTGCTGATTCTGTTGCAGGATATCTACCGCTGAAATTCAAAGATAAGATTCTGATACTTGAGATTCTTGACGAAAAAGAGCGACTTAAGAAACTCATAGACATTATAAATTCTGAAATCAGCGTTCTTGAACTCCAGAAGGAAATTCAGAACAAGGTATTAAAAAAAGTTGAGCAAACACAGAAAGAATATCTTCTTCACGAACAACTGAAAACAATTCAACAGGAACTCGGCAAGGAAACAGAAAATCCTGAACTGGCACAATTAAGGGAAAAAATTCTTGCGGCAAAAATGTCAAAAGAGGCAGAAGCAAAAGCTCTCGAAGAGCTTAACAGATTAAGCAAAACAATGCCTCTTTCGCCTGAAGCGACAGTGATAAGGACATATATTGACTGGCTTGTTGCCCTTCCATGGAACAGCCAGACATCTGACAACCTTGATATTGAGCATGCAAAAAAAGTTCTTGATGAAGACCACTTTGGTCTTGAAAAGGTGAAAGAGAGAATTATTGAGTACCTTGCAGTGAGAAAAAAAACAGAATCTTTGAAAGGACCTATACTCTGCTTCGTGGGACCTCCTGGTTGCGGAAAAACCTCCCTCGGTAAGTCCATTGCAAGATGCATGGGAAGGAAGTTTGTCAGAATTTCTCTTGGAGGAGTTAGAGATGAAGCAGAAATCAGGGGCCACAGAAGAACATATATCGGCGCTTTGCCTGGAAGAATTATTCAGTCAATGAGAAAGGCAGGCGTCAATAATCCTGTGTTTCTGCTTGACGAAATAGACAAACTTGGCACTGATTTTCGGGGAGACCCTGCAAGCGCCCTGCTTGAAGTGCTTGACCCTGAACAAAATCATATGTTTTCAGACCATTATCTTGAGGTGGAGTTTGACCTTTCAAAGGTGCTTTTTATTACAACAGCAAATACAGAGTTTACAATTCCACCGCCACTACTTGACAGGATGGAAGTTATCAATCTGCCAGGTTACACCAGCTGGGAAAAGCTTCAAATTGCAAAACACTTTCTCATTCCACGCCTTTTGCCGCAGCATGGCTTGAAAGATGAAGAGATACAAATCTCAGATAATGCAATAAACAAAATCATCAAGCAGTACACAAGAGAAGCAGGGGTTAGAAATCTTGAAAGACAACTTGCAAGTATTTGCAGAAAGGTGGCGAGAAAAATTGTTGAAACAAAAAACATCAAACTTCCCTGCAGGGTTGGAGTAAACAATCTTGTTGAATATCTCGGGCCAGAGAAATATACATTCCTCTCAAGAGCAAAACAACCTGCTGTCGGAGTTGCCACAGGGATGGCGTGGACTGAATATGGTGGAGACATACTCTTTACTGAAGTTTTGCTGATGAAAGGAAAAGGGAAACTCATCATCACAGGACAACTTGGTTCTGTGATGAAAGAATCTGCTCAGGCGGCATTGAGTTTTGTCAGGGCTAATGCCGAAAAACTTGGAATATTACCGGATTTTGTAGAAAAGCATGACATCCATATACATGTGCCAGAAGGAGCGATTCCAAAAGACGGTCCGTCAGCAGGAGTGACGATTGTCACTGCACTCGTTTCAGCACTAACAGGAAGAAAGGCAAGGTGTGACGTCGCAATGACTGGAGAGATTACATTGCAGGGCAAGGTATTAAGGATTGGTGGATTGAAAAGCAAGATTCTTGCTGCGCACAGGGCAGAAATTTCAACAGTCATTATACCAGAAGAAAATGAAAAAGATCTTGAAGAAATCCCGGAGTCAGTGAGGAAAGAATTGAAAATCATTCTTGTTAACAATGTGATGGATGTTCTGAATATTGCATTGCTTGAACCAGAAAAAACAGAAAAAAACCATGTTCTTCCCATCCAGCCAGGAGCAAAGATATGATAAAGAAACGACTTTTTACACCAGGACCGATATCAGTACCTGAAGATGTCTTACTTGAGATGGCAAAACCCATCATCCATCACAGAACACCAGAATTTCTTGAAATAGCAAAACAGGCGATTGAAGATTTGAAATATTTTTTTCAAACCAAAAATGATGTATTCATTATTGCTGGTTCTGGAACCGCTGCAATGGAAGCAGCAGTTGTAAATACCCTTTCCCCAGGAGAAAAAGCCCTCGTAATTTGCGGCGGAAAATTCGGGGAAAGGTTTGTTGAACTGGTAAAAACATCTGGAGCCGAAGAAATTGTGATTGAGCCAGGATGGGGAAATCCTGTAGATTTAGAAAACACAAAAAGAATTCTCAGACAGAATCCTGATATCAGAGCAGTTTTCGCAACACTGGTGGAAACATCCACAGGTACTTCTTACGACATTGAAGGACTGGGCAAACTTGTTTCTGATTTTCCTGAAACATTGCTTATTGTTGATGGCATCAGTGGGCTTGGTGCTGTTGAATGCAGAACAGACCAGTGGGGTATTGATATACTTGTATCTGGTTCACAGAAGGCATTGAGTTTGCCTCCAGGGCTTTCGTTTATTTCTGTCAGTGAAAGGGCATGGAAAAAAGTTAATGTTTCCACCTCGCCCAGATATTATCTTGACCTGAAAAAATATAAAAAGGCAATGGAAAAATTTGACTTTCCATTTACAATGGCTGTGAGTCTTGTTTGCGGGCTAAAAAAATCCCTTGAAAAGATAAAACAACAGGGCCTTGAGAATTTATGGGAAATGCACAGAAAAAGGGCAATGGCGGTGAGAAATGCTGCAATTGCGATGGGGCTTCAAATATTTTCAAAGTCTCCCTCAGATGCAGTCACAGCAATTCTTTTACCCGAAAACATTGATGGCGAAAAATTCTGTTCTGATATGAGAAAAGAGTTTGGTATGAGCGTTGCCGGTGGTCAGGATAAACTAAAAGGAAAGGTCATCAGAATCTCACATTTTGGATACCAGGATGAATTTGACACAATCGCTGTAATTGCAGGCATTGAGGTGATGCTAAAAAAATACAAACACCAGGTTGAATTAGGTTTGGGTGTGAAAGAAGCTATGAAGATACTTTTTTCATTACAGTAAAAAATGTCAAATTTTGATGCGCAACTACCAATTGGCGCAAAAGACGAAAACTGTAACAAAAACACCCCCCGTTTCTTCCTTTTTACCAGTTATCCCACAGACCAGGAGTAACCATGAAAGATTGGGAATGGATGCTCTGTGATTTTTCAAAAGTCCTGCCAGAACATGCAAAAAGCACAGGCGATTCAAGAAAAGGAGTATGGCAAATTGTTGATTATACAACCGATGATTTTTCAGGAAAACTTATTCTCGCTCAACCCACAAGTGATGCGCCTGATGTAAGAATAAGAATTCCATTAAAGGGAACTTACGACATTTATCTCGGGCTTTTTCAGAATTTCTGTGACCGTATCAAAGTGAAATTTTCCACTGATTCTGTTTTTGAAAGAGTCAAGCATTCCTCAAAGGTAATCAGACAACAGGCGTTTGAAGAAGTGTACTGGAAAACAGAAAAATTGGATGACGAAAAAGAACTTATTATCAGGCAGGAACAAGGCATAAGGGCATCTATTGGGTATATTATGGCAAAAAAAACCACAAAAAAAAAGCAACAGAAAGGAATACCTGATTCACCTGACAGATGATGGATTTCCTTCAAACTATGGAATCCCTGAAGGTCTTGAAGATGCCTGCTGGAATATCATTGCTTGCGGCAGATTAAACGTTGATTATGTTTCAAGAGGTATCAATCCAACAAGCATGGCTGAGTATCCCACAAAGCACGCTTCCCTGAGAAGAGACCCAGAGAAACTTTTACACACAGAATTCCCTGCACCAATTTACAGACAGTGTTATGAAACTCTTGCAAAATTTTTCAAGGAAAACAAAAATGTTCCTGAAAGATACTTTGAAATAGCAAAAAGCGCGGGTATCAAACCACTCGCCTACTGCAGAATGGCAATGTACCATGCAAATCCACCATGGGATTGTTTTCGTTCGGATTTCTATGATAATCATCCAGAATTCAGATGCATTGATATTGATGGGATACCGGTAAACAGATTAAGTTTTGCATATCCAGAGGTCAGGAATGAGTTCATCAAACTATTCACAGAAGGGATTGAAATGGGTGCCACCGGAGCATCAAATTGTTTTGTCAGAGGATTTCCTTTTGTCTGTTATGAAGAACCAGTGAAAAAACGATTCAAGGAGATTTATGACCAGGATATTACAAAATTTCCAGAGACAGACCAGAAGGTAGAAAATGTAAGATGTGAATTTATGACACAATATATGAGAGAATTAAAAAATGCTCTGAAAAAAGTGGCCGGGAATGATGTTCTCAATGTGGCAATTGTACACGCAAATGAAGATGCATGTTCATATTATGGCCTTGATATAAAAACATGGGTAAAAGAAGGACTCGTGGATATTCTGTGTCCCTATACCTGGACTTTTGAAGGAAGCCCAGAAGAAATTGATATGGACTTTTTCGTCGAAGCAGTGAAAGGAAGCAATGTAAAACTTATGCCGTTTCTTGGTTCAATGTATAATGATAATAACCCTTTGAATTTCCTGCAGAGGGCGCTTGCAATGACAAAGTATTCTATTGATGGATTTTCTTTCTGGGATGGAGTTGACCACAGAGTAGATCCGATGTTCCATATGATCATTGAAGCACTTGTCAGCAAACAGTCAATTAAAGAAGCTATTGACAGACTTCATAACTGGCCAAAATGTCGGATTCTCGTTACTCTTCAGGGAACGAAAATTAACAAGCATAATTACGGATTGTCAATGTGATGGGAAAAATCAATATAGGTATTGTGGGCTCCTGTGGAAGAGGACGTTCATTCAAAATCGCATGTGAAGCAAGTGGTATATTGAAAATTCACGCTGTATGCGATATTAATAAAGAAAAACTCGAAGAATCCAGAATTACGTTAGGTGCAAAGGAAAAATACCTTGACTATTATGAGATGCTCGAAAAATCAGATATTCAGGCAGTCATTATTGGGACGCCGATGAATTTTCACGCTGCCCAGTCAATTGCTGCACTGAAAACCGGGCATGGTGGAGGAGACTTTTTTGAAATAATGGACTTTGTTGATACAATAATGGGAAAAAAGCTCTGCCCTATTGGAATAGACCAGGCAATGGATATGACTCTACCGGAGCTTGTCAGTCAGCAATCAATTTTAGAAAATGGAAGGTGGCTTGAGGTTCCTGATTCAAGAAATTGGGAATAAAGAATTCAAAAGGAGGTTGATATGAAAACGATCAAAGTTGGAGTTATTGGAGTGGGAAGAGGAATGAGTTTTGCTCTTGGTGCAGAACACGCTGGAATGAAACTTGTGGCAATATGTGATATATGGGAAGAAAAGTTGAAAGAAGCAGAAAAAAAACTCAAGGTGAAGACATACACAGATTATGACAATTTTCTTTCACATGATATGGATGCTGTGGTGCTTGCAAATTACTTTCATCAACACGCGCCTTTTGCCATCAAAGCATTGAAAGCGGGCAAGCATGTGTTAAGTGAAACATTGTGCAACAGTACTCTTGCAGAAGGAGTAGAACTGTGCAGAACTGTTGAAAAAACTGGTCGTATCTATATGCTTGCAGAAAACTATCCTTACACGGTTTTTAACATGGAAATGAAAAGATTGTACAAAAACGGTGAAATTGGAGAGGTAACCTATGCTGAAGGAGAATACAATCATCCAATGTCTCCAGAAGCACGCTGTTGTTTATCCCCTGGTATCAATCACTGGCGCAACTGGATGCCTCCCACATACTATTGCACACATGCTCTTGCACCACTTGTTTACATTACAGAAAAAATGCCAGTTAAAGTCAATGGACTTTCCATCGCAAGAAAACAGATAAACAGGCACACTGCCAGACGGGCAGATCCTGGTTTTGTAATACTGTGTAGAATGGATAATGGAGCAGTGTTCCGACTGTTTGGCTTGCTACTTCCAGGTCACAGCAACTGGTACAGAATTCATGGAGAAACAGGCGCAATGGAAATTACACGGGGTCCAGGATACTTTGGTCCAGGACTTATCAGGGTCTGGCACGAACCATGGACAAGAAAAAAGAATCAGGTTCTTGAAAAAACATATGTTCCTGAGTGGCCAGAAAAAGCACAGATGGCTAATCGTGCAGGTCATGGGGGCGGTGATTTCTGGGTGAACTGGTATTTTGCGCAGGCAATAAGAACAGGTAAACAACCGTTTCTTGATATTTACAGAGGCGTTGCAATGAGCAGTGTGGGTATACTCGGCTGGAAAAGCGCTCTTGAAGATGGAAAACCATATGATGTACCTGATTTCAGAAAAGAAAGCGATAGAAAAAAGTACGAAAATGATAACTGGTCTCCTTTTCCCGGGGTGAAAAATCAATTACCACCAAGTATTCTTGGTTTTATTGAACCTGAAAAAGAAGACCTCGCCTTCGCAAGAAAAATCTGGAGAAAAATAGGGTATGCGGGAAATGATTTTTAACCAGGGGGCAAAATGATTACTTGGATAATATTGATTCTGATTTTGGGTCTTATGATGATGTTTTTCCCAGAAAAAATTGTTGAGAACGACTGGCCAAAAACAAATCGGTCTGGCAATCACCTTGATAAGCATAGGATTAGGCATGAGGATGTCAGCATTGAGAAGAAAAGGAACAAGAGAAAAACTTGAAGCAAAAATCAAGGAACTTGAAAAAGAGGTAGAAAGTTTGAGAAGCCAGATTGCTCAAAAACAGGCAGCAGAAGAAAAAAAAGAAGAAAACCAATAGGAACGCCGGTTTCAGTTAATCAACATGGTTTTATCCATTGTGATTTCCGTTTTTAATGAGGAACAAACGATTGAAGATATTGTCTTTCAAGTCAAAAACGCTGACACCGGAAATTTAAAAAAACAAATTATTATTGTTGATGACGGTTCTACTGACAATACCCCACTCATTCTTCAGGAAATTCAAAAAACTTTTGATGAAATCCTGGTGCTATGACATCCCCATAATAAAGGAAAAGCAGCGGCCTTGAAAACAGGTTTTTCATTTGCAACTGGGAATATCATCATTATCCAGGATGCTGATTTAGAGTACGACCCTTCTGATTATAATAATACTAATTTGACATCAAATTTATAGTTTTAAGCCAGTCAAAATAAGTGAGTGAA
>JBMFLH010000017.1:0-29253 GCA_049971295.1 Candidatus Ratteibacteria bacterium
ATTGACATAAGCAAGACCTGCGAAAAAATTTACCAGGCCGCTGAAGTTCTCCAAAAATATGCTAAGGAAAAAGTGCCCATTCTGTTTGTTGGAACAAAAAAACAAGCGCAGGATGTCGTAAAGGAAGTTGCAGAAAGAACAGGCCAGCCCTATGTTAATTATAGGTGGATCGGTGGCACATTGACAAATTTCAGGACAATACGGAAACGAATAGAGCGGCTTGAAGAAATTGAAAAACTCGAAGAAACAGGACAGATCAATTATTACACAAAAAAAGAAGCCAGTCTCATTCTAAAGGAAAAACAGGAGCTTCAAAAAAAATTTAGCGGGATAAGACATTTAAAAGAACTACCCGGCATAATGGTTGTCGTGGACGTCAAGAAGGAAATTAATGCGGTCTCTGAAGCAAAAAAAGTGGGAATTCCTGTGGTTGGCATTGTTGATACAAATGGTAATCCCGAACTCGTTGATTATCCGATACCTGCGAATGATGACGGATTTAAATCTATTCAATTGTTGCTTGAAAAACTTGCCGAAGCAATAAAAGAAGCACAGGTCGAAACCAATATAATAGAAGAAAAGCAAGAAGTGATTGAACAGCAAACCGAATCAAAGACAGAAGGAGACCAGAATGTCTCAAATGGTTGAAACGATAAAAAAGCTTCGTGAGCTTACAGGACTTGGTGTCATTGATTGTAAAAAGGCACTGGAAAAATCTGGAAACGATTTTGACAAAGCTCTAGAAATTTTAAAAGAACAGGGTGTCAGGATTGCCGAAAAGAAAACTGAAAGAGCAACAGGTGAAGGTCTTATTGGTAGTTATATTCATTCAAATGGGAAAATAGGCGTCTTGGTGGAGGTTACATGTGAAAGCGATTTTGTGGCAAGAACAGAAGATTTTAAGGAACTGGTTAAAAATCTGTGTCTCCAAATCGCTGCGACTTCGCCTGAATATATCAAAAAAGATGATATTCCTGAACCCGTTATTGAGGAAAAAAAGAAAATTTATAAGGATATAGAACAATTTTACAGAGAAAAAGTTCTGTTCTGTCAAACATTCATCAAAGACGACAGTATTACCATTGAGGAGTATGTAAAAAGTAAAATTGCAAAACTTGGCGAAAATATAAGAGTCAATAGATTCACTCGTTACGAAATATGATGAAGAAAATAGTTTTTGAAACAAGTACGGTTCGGATTGAGGGTACACTCAATTCAAGTATTACTGCGGCAAAGATTTATTCCACACTGCCTATAGAAGGAAAACTTCACCTGTGGGGTAAGGAAGTATACTTCTCAGTACCAGTGCAGTTACCTATTGAAGATGGACAGGATATCGTAAATGTTGGAGACATTGCTTACTGGCCTGAAGGACCTGCTGTTTGCATTTTTTTTGGTCCAACACCTATAAGCAAAGGAAATGAAATTAGACCATATAGCAAGGTTGCTCTGATTGGACAGGTTGACGAAAATTTTATAAAGGATTTGTATAATATAAAAGAAGGCGATAAAATAAAAATGAAACCCTTAACCAGTGGAGGTGACTGATGAATTCTGTGTCTGCGGGCGTGTATTATGAAATGGGATATTTGCTTGCTCTTGCAGTAATAGGATTAAGCTTTCTCGGTTTTATGCTGGCGATGATGATGGATGAGATAAACAAGAAAAAGGGTATTGTAATGTATGTTCTTTCCATAATTCTTTTGCTTCTTGGCGGTTACTATTATTATACTGTCGGACAATGGCAAAAATTACAGGGTGGTCCGAGTGTTAACAAGCTTAATTACTATTTACACGTTTATCAGGAGCAACCAGCTGCGCAACAACAAATTCTTCCGTTATCTCCACAACCACCACAAAGTACTCAGTAAGGAAATTTTTCAATGCTTCGGTACTGGTGGCATCTCTTATTTGTGTTCGTTTTCTGCGGATGCACGCATATTTCGCAGTTTATCCCTGCCACCTCAGAATTAGATAATCAAAAAGAAAAAATTGTCTCGGACAAGGGTTCTGTTTACTTACTCGATGAGGCAGATGTTCAAGTTTTCACCTCAGGCGCTTCAGTCACTACTGTCCATCAAAAAATTTTCATCACTGGTGAAAAAGGAAAGCAACATGGAACACTCCAGATACCATTTGATGCTGAAATTCAAAAGATAGAAATCCTGAAAGCAATAACGATTACTGAAGAAAATAAAGTACTTGCAGTAAAAAAATCAGACATTAGAATCATCACACCTGCTGAATTATCATCATACTCTGTACTTTATCCCGGTATAAGAGTTTGTACGGTGACTTTCCCGTCTATTAATATTGGTTGCATTATCGAATATGTCTACAGGATTAGAACAAAAGAATCCAGAATGCCTGGTGAATTCTGGGATGGTTTTTTCTTTCAAAGCACAGAGCCCTTCGTCTTATCTCGATACAGAATTACCATCCCGGCTAACATGGAACTATACACGTATCCATTTTCAGTTGACCTAAAATCGAAAACAAAAAAGGGAAAATTTATTATATATGAATGGGAAAAAAGAAATGTGCCGGCAATTACGCCTGAAAAAATGATGCCTCCTGTAGACGAGGTGGTGCCAAGACTCTATGTTACCACAATCAAAAACTGGGATAAAATTGGGAGATGGTTTTTTTCCCTCGCAAAAGATTCAACTATTCCTGACTCTACTGTAAAATCCGTTGCTGAAAGCATAACGAAGGATGCCAGGGACAATGACGAAAAAATAAAGGCAGTATATCACTTTATCTGTAAAAACATTAGGTATATCGGGCTTGAACTGGGTATTCACGGATTCAAGCCACATGCTGCAAAAGACGTGATTGAACTGGGATATGGTGACTGTAAGGACAAAGCCGCATTAATGGTTGCAATGCTGAAATCAGTTGGTATCCAGTCCTATATCGCGCTTGTCAACACAGAAAGGCAAATTGACCAAAATATACCGTTCCCTGGACAATTTAATCATGCAATAGTTGCTGTTGGAGAAAAACATCCATTTCTTTTGCTCGACCCAACCTCAGAAGTCATTCCATATCCAGAACTGCCACCCGGTGATCAGAATAAAACAGTCCTCATACCAATTGAAAATGAAACAATTCTTATGAAAAGCTACACCGCAGGCCCTGACGACAATAAAAAGCATCGCAAAATTTTTGGCCTGCTGGATTCAAGTGGCGACATTACTGTGGAAGTCGGCGTCTATGCGTCAGGAGTTTTTGCGGCAGGATTAAGGAACAGTTTCAGGTATCTTTCTAATGAAGAAAGAAGACGAGAACTTTCAAGAAGTATCAATTCACTCATACCAAATTCAACCTTGAAGGAATTTAAAATCACAGGCATTGAATCTCTTGACGCGCCATTACTTGAAACTTACACATTCACCTCAAAAAAATATGCGATACCCATTAAGGAAAAATTGTTGTTTAGACCTGCATTGCTTGAAAGAATTGAAAATACTGAACTGGTGAGCCTTGAAAAGAGAAGTTTTCCGATAAGATTTCCCTACAAAAGTATGAATAAGGACGAAATCTTATTCATCCTTCCACGGGGATATGATGTGGATGCATGTCCAGAAAATATTAAGATTGAAAACAAATTTGGATCGTATTCCCTCAAATTTGAAATCAATGAAAATCAGTTGATTTATCAAAGGATATTATGCTTAAATACGCTCGAAGTGAGTGTTGAGCAATATAATGAATTTAAAGATTTTTACCAGCAAATTTCGTATTATGATAGTTTGCCAGTGATATTAAAGAAAAGCCAATAATAAGTGGAAGGTCTCAGAAAAAAATCACTTGTGAAAAAAAACTTTTGTAATATTATCAAAATTATAGATTTCTTTTCGGAGGGATAAAATGGATCAAGCAATTACAAACGAAATTAATTTAAAACAGTTGCTATCAGTAATGGAGTCAATAAATGCATCGGACATTCATCTACAAGCGGGGTCCCATATTGCATACAGAATAAAGGGTGAAATAGAAAAACAAACGAATTACCCGCCGGTTACTGAGGCACAACTGAGACAAATTATATACGAAGTCCTTACAGAGAGGGATAAAAAAATTTTTGAAGAAAAAGGCACACTTGACACAGCAATCAGTTTTCCCGGGATAGGAAGATTTAGAATGAGTGTATTTCTTCAAAGAGGCTCAATTGCACTTGCCGCAAGAAGAATTTCCAACAAAATCCCTGATTTTGAATTTTTACATTTACCAGAAGCAGCAAAAAACATCACAAATTTTCCCAATGGTTTGGTTCTTGTTACAGGTCCAACTGGATGTGGAAAATCAAGTACTCTTGCCGCAATTATCAATGGTATCAACAAAATCAGAAAATGTCACATTATGTGCATCGAAGACCCCATTGAATATCTTTATAAAAATGAACTTGCCATTATAAATCAAAGGGAAATTGGCATTGACGTTCCAAGTTTTAAGGAAGCTTTGAAATACGTCGTCAGACAGGATCCGGATGTCATACTGGTTGGAGAAATAAGGGACAGAGATACAGTGGATTTTGCTCTTCAGTCCGCTGAGACAGGACACCTGGTTTTCGGAACTCTCCACAGTTCAAATGTCAGCCAGACAATTAATAGAATCCTGAATTTTTATCCGCATTCAGAACACCCCTCAGTGCGCAGAGCTCTCGCAGGACATCTCAAGGCAGTGATGTCACAGATGCTTTTACCTTCCTGCAAAGAAGGCATACTGATGGTACCAGCGGTTGAATTAATGTTTATGAATTCCACTGTAGCAAGACTTATCATTGAAGAACAGGAATCAAAAATCGTTAAGGCAATTAGAGCCGCGCGGACCGAAGGAATGCAGGATTTTGAGCAATCATTATATGATCTGATAACAAACGGATTTATAACGAAAGAAGTTGGCCTTGAACATGCTGAAAACCCGCACAGCCTTGATATGAAATTAAGAGGAATTTCATTAACAGAAGAAGGTGGTATCGTATAAAATGAAAAAATTACTGCTATTGATTTTGATACTTCTATCATATTTCACTGCGACGAGTTCTGGAAGTGACAAAGCCCTTTCTTTTGTGATATTCAGTGACTGCCATCTGAAAAATGAAAAAGTTATTGGTGAACAGTTACTACAAAATATCGTGCAAAAAATCAACTCAGATGAACAGGACGCTGAATTTGTGGTCTGCCTTGGTGATATTGTGGGGCTTCCAGAAGACGCAAAAGCTCAACAATACTCAGCCGTTGTGGAAAAATATCTTGCAATTACATCCAGTTTAAGAATACCACTCTATACAGTTCCAGGAAATCATGACCTTAAACATGGCAATGAAGCGAGTAAAATTTTTGAGGAAAAAATCGGTCCATTGTTTTTCAGTGTTGAAAAAAATGGATATCAATTACTTTTTTTAAATAGCGAAGCATTATCGTTGAACAACGAAGGAACTCATTTGGAATGGCTGAAAACACAGTTAAAAAAACCTTTTCAGTCAAAAATCGTTTTCATGCACAGACCACTATTTCCCGTATTTACAGAACATGCGTTTGATACGAAAACAATGATTTTCTTAAAGCAAATGTTTGAAAATCATAATGTCATAGCGATTTTTTCAGGACATGAGCATCTTTTTTATCAAAAAAAATATGGTAATATTTTACAGGTTATTTCAGGTGGAGCAGGAGGCACTCTTGTTCCCGCTCCAAAAGATGGTAAAAGTATTTTCCACTACTGCAGAGTGAAAGTTTCAAAAGAAGGCATCACTGTAAAACCGGTGCGCGTGGATGTCAAATTATTCTAACGGAGATGATATGGACTGGCAAATTATCAATCTTGATAATGGTGCATCTGTAATTTATAAACAACGACGCGATTCTTATTCGGTCTCAATGGGAATCATCGTGAGCTCTGGTGTTAGATATGAATCTACTGAACATTCAGGCATATCCCACTTTGTTGAACATCTTTTGTTCAAGGGAACCAAAAAAAGAACGGCAAATCAATTAAAAGAAGCCATAGAGGGAAAAGGCGGAAGTTTTAATGCATTCACTGGAGAAGAACTGGTATGTTATTACATAAAAATCCTTGCACGTCATCTTGAGACAGGTCTTGACATTCTCTCAGACATGCTCACCAATCCATTATTTGATTCAGAAGAAATCAATAAAGAAAGAAATGTTATTCTTGAGGAAATCAATATGTACATGGATATGCCAGCGCGCTATGTTTTTGACCTCCTCGATTCAACAATGTTTGAAAATCATCCCCTGGGTACCTCTGGTCTTGGCACGCCTGAAACCCTGAAAAAAATCAATAGACAGTCCTTGATTGACTACGTTAGAAAATTTCATACAGGAAAAAATCTAACGATCAGTATCGCGGGGCAATTTGACGAAATAAACCTTATTAATCTTGTAACAAAATTTTTTGGTCACATACATGAAGGCGAAAAGGGCAAATTCGTCCCATTCGAAAATAATCAGGGAAATATGCGATATAAAATAAAAACAAAAAAAACAGAACAATGCCACTTCTGCATAGGTTTTTACTCTTATCCACGTGAGGATGAAAGACGTTTTCCGTTTGCTGTGGCAAATATAATTCTTGGTGGCAATATGAGTAGTCGACTCTTCAATGAAGTCAGAGAAAAAAGAGGCCTTGTATATGATATTAGAAGCCATACGAAAAGTTACTATGATACAGGCGCTGCAATTATATCTGCAGGACTGACGCCAACCAATCTACCCGAGTGTGTTAAAATTATAAAAGACCAGCTGGACTACATCGCTGAGGTAAAGGTTTCAGATGAGGAACTGGAGAGAGCCAAAGAATATCTAGTTTCACAGTTTTTAATGGGGCTTGAGGATACGATGGAATATATGCTATGGATAGGAGAACAAAAAGCAACCAGAAGGAAAATGCTTTCTATAAAAGAGATTGAGAACAAAATCAAAAATGTCACTGTTGAAGACGTTCAAAATGTGTGTAAGGATATATTTAGAAAAAAACCGTGTTTTGCCATGATTGGCCCACAAGATAGGACAGAAGAGATCTCAAAAATTCTGGAGGGATGACATGATAAAAAAGGACATCATAGAAGAGATATCAAAACAAACCGGACTGAGCAAACCAGTTGTCAGAATGGTTGTCGAAAAATTTATACTGCAGGTCAGGAATTCACTTCTCAAAAAAGAGAGAATTGAATTGAGAAACCTGGGCGTATTCAATGTCAAAAAGATGAAAGCCAAAAAAGGTCGTAATCTGAAGACAGGTGAAGAAATTCCTGTGCCTGAAAGATGGAAAGTCACATTCAAACCTTCAAAAATTTTCATGAAACTTAACACAGAAAATCCAGAGCAAACCCTGCCTTTTGACATATCAGAACAACCTTGAAGCGTTAAATTCCATCAATTTCCGAACCGTAAATTACCTCCATAGTTCAAGTGTGATAATATATAGCAAGCATAACTTAACTGGGAGGTATGATGAAAAAAACTGTTGCAATTGCTTTCTTTTCTGCTATATTTCTTACCATAAATCATGTGTTCGCAGCTGACAACATCCAAATCGCAGCAAATGAAAAGGCACTCGTGACAGTGGTTATTTCAGAGCATGCGAGCGAAAATATAAAAAAACTTGCTAATGAACTGATTGAGTACTTGAATAAAATCAGTGGAGCAAAATTTGAAATAAAAACAGGAGATGGAAGCACAGGAATTATTGTAGGAACAATCGAAGAATTTCCATATCCAGATATTGCAAAAAAACTTGATATACAAAATGTCTTTGATGGAAAAGAAGCATACGCAATCAAAAGTGAGAAAAAACGGCTCCTTCTAATAGGTGCCACTGAACAGGGAACTTCTCATGCTGTGTTTCGTTTTCTTGAATTAGTTGGCTGCAGATGGTTTTTCCCTGCGAAAGAATGGGAAATTGTTCCCAGAGTAAGAAATTTAACAGTAAAGGTTGAAGAATATGAGAGACCCAATTTTCTTTCGCGAAGAATATGGTATGGATTTGGATTTTTTGATAGACATACTGGTAAAGTCGCAGAAGATTACAACGCTTGGATGAGACATAATAGAATGGGCGGATCATTAAAAGTGAGTTTTGGCCATGCATGGCAAACAATCATTGCTGATAATAAGGCAATCTTCGAGCAACATCCTGAATATCTTGCTCTAACAAATGGAAAAAGGCAGGGACACAAGTTTTGTGTCAGCAATCCTGAAGTTAGAAAAATTGTTATTAACTGGGCTTTAAATTATTTTGAGAAGCATCCAGATGCTGACATGGTATCAGTTGAACCGTCAGACGGAATGGGACACTGTGAATGCGAAAAATGCCTTGAAATGGGTTCGGTTTCAGACAGGGTTTTTTATCTGGCAAACGAGGTCGCGAAGGCAGTTAGAGAAAAATATCCTGGAAAGCTGGTGGGATTGTACGCATATGCGGACCATTCTGAGCCACCGTCTTTTAAACTTGAGCCAAATGTGTGGATTCAAAGAACAGCGGGCTTCACTTATGGCAAGTATTCATCAGAAGAACTTATGCAACTATGGCCCAAATACTGTCAGAACATGGGCTATTATGAGTATTTTTCTGTTTATCTATGGGACTGGGACATGATTCCTGGAGGTAGAGCTGCAAACGTGTCATATCTAAAAAAACAAATCCCACTTTATTATAAGCATGCTGGCAGGACTCTTGATTGCGAGAGTGGTAATAACTGGGGACCCCATGGACTGGGATATTACATTGCAAGTAAATTAATGTGGGATGTGAATACGAACGTTGATATGATATGCGAGGATTTTTATCAAAAAGCTTTTGGACCAGCAAATGGTGCCATGAAAAGATACTATGAAAGATTAGACCCTGGCAATAATCCTTTAAGATGCGAAAACCTAATTGGAGAAGCATTGCGTGATTTGAATGAGGCAAGTTCTCTTACTAAAAACAAACCAGAGATTCAAGCACGACTTGACCACCTGAAACAATACATGCACTATGTGAGATTATGGTGGGACTATACCCATACAAGACCTTTCCAATCATCCAATTTTGCAGAGACCTGGTTTTGCCTTCGGTAAAGAAGGCGGTGTAATTTTATGTACATGGCCAAAAGGCAAAAAACCTACCCTACCTTTTATTTATTGTGATGAAATCTGGACAGGTTTTGAATATCAATTTGCAGGTCATTTAATATCAAGCGGGTTTGTGAGGAAAGGACTTGAAGTTGTTGAAACCGCACGAAAAAGACATGATGGAACAAAAAGAAATCCCTTTGATGAATACGAGTGTGGACACTGGTATGGAAGAGCGCTTTCATCATACGGCTTAATTTTAAGTTATACTGGACTTAAATATGACGGATTGGAGAAAACTCTTTATTTCAAACGATTCAGGAAAGGCAATTTCAAAGTTTTCTTTTCAACCGAAGGTGGTTGGGGCATTGCTGGAATCAAAAATAGGAAACCGTTTGTTCAAGTACTTCATGGAAAAATTGACATCAAAAAAATACAAATTATCAAATAATTTCCTGGATTACATAATTGGATTCGCCAAGACCAAGTTTTTCTGCTTCTTTGACCTGGACATATGGGTCCTTACCCCAAATTTTTTCAAAAAGATGTCCATTCCTTTTTTCAAGTTTGAGGTGGCCTGGAAGAGAACCAGAGATAAGCTTTTGTTTATCGATTAAATCGAGTGTTGCTTTTTCCACGCTGACGATGTCATCTGAAGCAACAATTCCAACATCAGGAATAATAGATGGGCTCGACATACCAAGGCAATCGCAAAAAGGAGTTACATTCATAATAACATTGATATGACATGCATTTCCTTTTACCTGTTCCAAAACCTTTTTTGCCGATAGGGCAAGAGCTCTTTCAAAAATCTCATAATTTGATGAATCGAGCTTTAATGCTCTTTGAGGACACAGAGCAACACATCGTGCGCAAAAAACACATGTATGAAAATCAATGACAAGTTTTCTATTTTTATCAAATTTCATTGCAGAAGTCCTGCAATTTTTAATGCAGATGCTACAAAATTTACATTTTGACTGGTCCCAGTATGGTTTTGACTCAACTGTGGTGTGAAGGTCAATTCTTGATTTTGTCGTAACAAAACCCATTCCAAGATTTTTTATTGCACCACCATAAGCACAGTTTCCATGCCCCTTTGCATGGGAAAAATTAATCAATAAACCTGTGGATTTAAGAATCCAATCTGTAATTGTTTTATTCCGTATCCATCTGAAATTTTTACTATAAAATAATCTGTATCCTGCAAACCTGTTGCCGGAATGAATTTACATCCCATTACTTCTTCAGTATAGCCCCTCTTTGCATCCGGCATGACAATATCCGTTATAAATGGTATGCCCCTGTGTTCTTTGATATAGTCAACAATCATTCTCACAAAAAGAGGATGAATTGTAGTAAAGCCATAACCTGACCCCATGTGCATCTTAATAATAACAGTCGTATCTCTGACCCAAGAATCAATTCGAAGTTTATCAAGCATTCTAAGAAATTTTGCAGGAAGTGTGGCATTTCTCTCAAGTTTTTTCACTTTTGCTGATGCGAACAATACATTAGACATTCTTACTCCCAGTAAAAAAAATTGACCTGCCATGCGTATCATTATATCATATTCTATCAAAGAGGAATTGCTATGACATCCAGGCAGCGTTGCAAGGTTGCAATGAAAGGTGGTATACCTGACTGTGTACCTGTAATACCACAGATATGCCATCCACATGCTATCAGAGCTCTTGGTTTTGATTTCAGAAAAACTATGGTACAGGCAGTTCAGAACCCTTATCTTGTTAATGAACTTCAAATTGAATGTGCACGGTTTTATGGGGTTGATGGAGTCAAGGTCTGGATACATCACCAGGGCATTGACAATCTTTACGATGATGGTGAGAATGTCTGGCAAATCAACACTCTGACTAAAGCACCTGTTGCAAGACTTGACTTTAAAGGCGGCGGCTGGATGATACCACTGGAAGAACAAGTCATTGTAAAAAACGAGCAGGATATTGAAAAAATCCCAGTAATTCCTGCAGAAACACTTTTGAAAGATGAAGCATACAAAAAAACAGGAAGACTCGTTGAAAACGCCAAAAAAGATTTGTTTGTAATCACCTCACCAGGTGGGATAAGTGTAGAATATGCCACAACAGTAAGAGGTAAATCTCAAACATTTATTGACCTTATTGAAAATCCGCAACTGATAAAGAAAATGCTTGATCGCGCTACCAGAGTCGCAATTGAAAAAGCAATCGCAATGATTAAACTTGGAGTCGACGCACTCATGCTCGGAGAAACATTTGGTGGAGTGATAGGCCCTGAACTATTCAAAGAATTCTGCGTACCATATTTTAAAATGTTTGTAGACAGGGTAAAAAAATATGATGTGTGCATTTATTTACATGTCTGTGGAAACAGTTCCCATCTTTTCGAACTTATGGCAGAAACAGGTGTGGATTGTATAGAACCTTTTGACCCTCTTGGAGGAGTGCAGGTAAAAGATGCAAAAAGAAGATTGTTTGGAAAAACAGCCATCATGGGTGGAATTAATACATTAACACTCGCGCATGGAAGTCTGGATGACGTTAAAAGGGATATCCAGAGATGCCTGACAGAAGGCGCTGATGGAGGCGGATATATACTTGCCTGTGGCGATATGCTTCCAACAGAAACATCGTCTGAAAAGGTTTTTGCAATGGTACAAGCTGCTCACTCCTATAAATATCAGCAGGGAGGTAAACAGTGAGAACCGATTCGTTTATTCTTGAAGGAAAGGTGGCCTTGATAACCGGATCAGGCACTGGTATTGGCAGAGCAATAGCCATTAAACTTGCAGAACACGGAGCGTGTGTGGGTATTCACTACAACGCCAGCTACCAGGAAGCAATCCAGACATTGGAAACTATAAAAAGTATGAACAGGAAGGCAATTTTGTTACAGGCTGATCTTACTCATGAAGAACAGGCAAACAAAATAGTTGACAAAATTGTCGCTGAATTTGACAAACTTGATATTCTTGTCAATAATGCGGGTTCTCCTGTAAAAAGGAGCAAAATTGAGGAATGTCCCCTGGCACTATGGAATCAGGTCTTTAACGTAAATATGACATCAGCATTTATGGTGACAAAAAGAGCAATTCCATACCTCAGAAAAACCGGTAAAGGTTCCATCGTGAACATCATTTCTCTATCTGTACAAACAGGTGGCGCAAATGGTGCAGTACCGTATGCAACAGCGAAAGGTGCCCTGCTGGTTTTCACAAGAACATTAGCAAGAGAACTTGCGCCTGAAATAAGAACAAATGCGGTTTGTCCAGGAGTGATTGAAACCCATCATCATGAAATTTTCAGCACCCCTGAAAGAATGCAACAATACAAAGAAGAAACTCCCATGAAAAGAAATGGAACACCGGAAGAAGTGGCAAATGCTGTGGTGTACCTTGTCAGTGATGCTGCGTCATTCACCAATGGTGCACTGATAGATGTCAATGGTGGCAGATTTCTCAGGTAGAACAAAAGAAAAAATCAGGTCTTTATACAAAGAACTATTGAAGAAGCATGGTTCTCCGACTGAGTCGGGTCAGTGGAAATTCTGGTGCAAAAGACCAAAAACATGCTGGGAAAAAGAAATCATCATTATTGAATCAATCCTCACCCAAAGAACAAACTGGAAAAATGTAGAAAAAGCAATACGAAATCTAAAGATGAGCAAACTCGCGTCATTACAATCCATACTAAAAATAAGCAATGAAATCATTGAAAAACTAATAAAAAACTGCGGATTTAGCAAACAAAAAACGCAACGATTGAAAAATGTGGCAGAATTTGTTGTTAAGTCCGATGGCATAAAAAACCTTGAGAAAATACCAACAAATGTTTTGAGAGAAAAATTTCTTTCCATTGATGGTATTGGCAAAGAAACTGCCGATGACATTGTGCTTTATGCATTTGAAAGACCTGTATTTGTGATTGATGGATATACAAAAAGGTTCGCAAGCAGCCACAAATTATCTGATAGATACTCATATGATTATCTTCAGCAACTATTTGAAAAAGCAGTGAAAAAGGATTATAAAATATATCAGGACTACCATGCACTTATTGTCATTGAAATGAAAGGGACAAAATGATAAAAAGGGGAATTGCAACACTGACACTTGATACTGGCGAGTGCCCACGATGGCTTTTTGAAAGAATGGTGCAACTTGGAGGCCAGATTCTGGAAATTATTGTGCAGGAATATGGGCCTGACGAATTCATTGCAAGAATTTCTGACCCTGTTTGGTTCCAATCACTGGGGACTGTTGTAGCTTTTGATTGGAATGCATCGGGACTGACAACGATTCTCACAGCTGCGTTAAAGGAAGCCATAAAAGGAAAGGAAAAACAATTGGAGCTTTTTGTTTGCGGCGGTAAGGGCAAAACTTCACTCAAAACACCCGACGAAATAGTCCAATGGGGAGAAAAAATTGCATTACCTGACAAAAATATTTCAAATCTTGTTTATAGCTCCAGAATCACTGCAAAGGTCGACAGCAGCCTTGTTCAGGATGGATATCAGATTTACCATCACGCTTTCTTTTTCTCGAAAAATGGAGCGTGGGGAGTAATTCAACAGGGAATGAACCAACAAAATTCAACCGCGAGGAGATACCATTGGTTTTCTGATAAAATCACTGATTTTGTTTGTGAACCGCATACCGCAATTATCAGTCCTTTAATCGTTCCCTGCGTTAATCTTACTGCGAGAGAAAGTGAAAAAACGAGAAAAATCAGCACAGAACTTGTTCGGTCAGGTTTCTCCGGATTAATCAGGGATATACAGATATTGAGAAAATACTCCAGCAAGACAACAAAAATGGTTGCCATTAAATCCGGTCAACAGGAGTTAGTTTTTGCAGAATTTAAAAACACTGAGTTTTATTCTCATCCAGTAATTGAAGAGGACTTTTCAAAAAGCAGGTATCTTGAAAAAATTCTTGCGAAATTGTGCGACTATAAACCAGAAAATTATGAAAAACTCATTGCGGTTGAAGGAGTCGGACCTAAAACAGTTAGGGCGCTTTCGCTTGTCGCAGAATTAATTTATAGCGCTCCGCCATCTTATGTTGACCCTGCAAGATATTCATTTGCCCATGGAGGAAAAGATGGAACACCCTACCCTGTTGATCGTATTACCTACGATAATACCATTGAGTTTTTTACAAAGGTCATAAACAAGATGAAACTCTCAGCGGGTGAAAAAAACTCAATGCTAAAAAAACTTCAACAATCCCGTTGAAAATTTACAGAGGTGCCACAACCTTTAACCAGACCTTACTACCGTCGGGTTTATTTTTCACAGACATTTCTTTCTGATATTTCAGGATAAAACTTATTTTTCCTGCATCATACTTCACCTGTGGGCCAATGGCAAATACCTTTCCTTTGTTTCCATCTCCCACCTTTGCACCATTTTGTTTATCATCTGTGGTTTGAGCATAATAATATCCACCAAGTCCGAATGTCCATTTGTTGTTGATTCTTTTTGCTATCGTATAATCACAGTGAAATTCCTGCCCCGATTTGTATTTGGTGTCGTCATTTTCAAGATTAATGTCATACATAAACTTTTTTGATATCTCCCATCCGCTGTCAGAAATATAGGTAAAAGCAAAAACTGGCTCTATTGTCCAATAATTCCTTCCGATATTCGCAATATCGTTTCTGTCATAAGCCCCTGTGGGAACAATAATCTCAATCCCTGCTGCCGTATGGACATTTTTTGAATGCCATGAGATAATGCACGGGTCAACAAATACATCACCGAGTCCAAATTTTGAATCCTTGCCAGCAGGTGTTCTCACATCCACATTCATCAGCGGAACAAGTACGTGCATTCCCCAGTTTCCACCAAAAATCTTTTTATCGCTCACGTAAATGAACCTTGACACATTACCAAAAACCGTAAGATTAAAATCAGGAACAGAGCTTTTGCCGTGTGAATCCCTGAACGTATCAGAGAAGTATCCGACTGTGTAGTTAATGTAATAAAATCCTGGTGGTGAAACAGCGCCAGCCATAAAATCTTCTGCACCAATTGGATATGAATTTCCACCACCCTCAGTGGCAAAACATATACTGGCAAACAATAATATTCCAAAAGCAAAAATAGAAATCCTGAAAACTTTCATAGCACCCCCTATTTTCCAAACATCTTCAAAAACTTTTGTATTTCAGCAAATACATCTTCTGCTCTTAATACCGCTGAAATTGCACACACGGCATCTGCACCTGCTTTGATCACAGCAGGAGCATTTTCAAGTGTTATTCCGCCGATAGCGACAACTGGAACTGATACAGCAGCTCTGACCTCAGCAAGAACTTTTAATCCCACAGGTGATTGTGCATCTGGCTTGGTTGTGGTCTTGAAAACTGGAGAAACAGCCAGATAATCAGCTCCGTTTTTTTCAGCCTCAATGGCTTGCGCACAATTATGAACTGTCACGCCAATAATTTTTTTATCTCCCAGTAACCTTCTTGTAATAGAAATAGGTAGATCATCCCGGCCTATATGAACTCCATCAGCATCAACCGCAAGCACTATATCCACCCTGTCATTGATGATAAAAATCTTGCCTTCCAGCAGCTTTTTAATTTCCATTGCTTCTTGGTACATATAAAGGCTTGACTTTTGTTTTTCTCTGTACTGAAAAATTTCAACGCCTGCCATGAGAGCAGATTTAATGTCTTCAATAATTCCATTGCGGGTAAGATTTGAGTCAGTAATGAAATAGTACCCTTTTATCGGGTATTTCATTTCACCTTCTCCAGATTTATCCTGCTTTCAATTTTTTCTCTGTCAAGCCAGTAAAGAGCATCGAACAGTGCTGCCTTGAAGGAAGCCGGTCCTTTTGATTGTTCTGCCGCGATTTCAGAAGCAATTCCAAAACACGCAAGGGCACCAATTGCAGCAATCAGCAAATTTCCTTCAACTGCGGCAAAAGCACCAATCACAGAACTGACCATGCATCCTGTTCCAACCACATGCGTCAACAATTCATGCCCATTTTTAACATAAAATGTTGTATCGCCATCTGACACTATGTCATGTTTTCCAGTAATAACGACGACGCAAGACCTCTGTTTGGCAAGAGATTGTGCAACTTCGACCAAATCAATAGAGACATCTGAAGAATCAACACCTTTTGTAAAAACTTTTTTCCCCGCAACATTTGCAACTTCAGATGCATTACCCTTAATAATATCAATATGCGTATATTCGATCAACTCAAATATCTTTCTATTTCTCAATTCAGTAGCGCCTGCTCCGCACACATCAAGGATGACAGGGATGTTTCTAATGCTGGCAGCTCGTGCCGCCAATTTCATGGATTCAATAAAATCTAATGTGAGGGTTCCTATGTTCAGTACTACAGATGATGCTATGCTAACGATTTGGTCAATTTCCTCAGGCGCATGAGCCATAATCGGAGAAGCACCGAGTGTCTTAACAATATTTGCGCAGTCATAAATCGTTACCCAATTTGTGAGATGATGAATGACTGGTTTGGTCTTCCTTATCCTTTCCAGTGTTTCTGGAATATTAATTTTTTTCATAACTTACCTTCTCGAAACTGTTTGAGATTTTTATTGTATCAATTTTAAACATCATTGACAAGTTAATGTTGATCGCCAAATTCTAACCTTTTACCAATTTGTTGACTTAAAAAGATAAGATGATAAATTATATAGTCAAGACAACAAAAAAAGGTTATGGAACTAAAATATAAACAAGATTTTGAGCAAGTAAGGACCAGGTGGAGACATTTCTGGAATAAAGAGATATATAAAAGACCGATAGTAATGGCCGGTTGCTATAAAGAAGGGGTAAATAAAAAATTCCATGATGTTTTTTCGCTTCGTTATTACAGAGCCTATAATGGCTTATGGCAACAACAAATTGACTTATTCAACGAATGGGCAGAGAACTTTGATTTTTTGGGAGATGGTGTGCCATCCCTATCACCTGATTTTGGTCCTGATCAGTTTGCAGCGTTTTATGGGGCAAACCTTAGATTTTCTGAACAATCCAGGCATACCAGCTGGGCTGAACCAATCATTGACGACTGGAACAAATTTCTACCTTTGAGGTTTAATTCATCAAATGAAACATTTCAAAAACTTCTCGCATACACCCGATTCATTGCAGAAGACGCAAAGGGGAAATATCTGGTCTCAGATATCGACAGACACTCAAACATCGATGCCCTGCTTGCGCTCAGAGGCGCAGAAAAACTCTGCATGGATCTGTATGATAGACCTGAAATCATAGAAGAGGCGATGCTCAATTTAAGGAAGGACTTCCCTTTAATTTCTGATATGCTTTACATGGCAGGCATTGACAATAGTGGTCTGGGTACCACAGTGTCATGGACAGGTGGTTTCTACAGCGAAAAGAAATTCAGTGTGGTTCAAGCAGATTTTATTTGCATGATGAGTTCTGAAATGTTCCGGAAGTTTGTGCTTCCAGCTCTTGAGGAAGAAATCGAATACTATGACCACAGTTATTTTCACCTTGATGGACCCGGCGCATTAAAACATCTTGATGATATACTTTCTATAAAAAAGCTTTCTGTTTTACAATGGCAGCCAGGGGAAGGTCAAAAGCCCAATTTCCAATGGCTTGACATCTTGAAAAAGGCGCAAAGAGCAAAAAAAGCAGTACATGTCTTTGGAAATTCCAGTCAACCATTGACTCCTGAAATAGTGAAACATTTACACAAGGAACTTGAACCATCTCTTGTTGTTTATGATGGGATACGAATAGAAAATAGAAAAGAGTTTGAAAATCTTTCGTCATGGCTTGAGAAAAATTAGAAAAACATACGGGATAAATTATGAAAAAATTATTTTTGTTTGCTTTAATCGGTTTACCACATCTCATTCATGCAGCAAGTTATACTATGATTACACCACAGATGCCCAATGAACATTTACCACCGATCGTGATTCAGTATGATGCAGAAACAAAAACTGGATACAACGTGGATTTTTCAAAATCACTTGTCTGGTACGATTCTTCTCAAGCAGCCACAATGAGGCGCGCTGCCAACTTCATTCAGGAAGCAATCGAAAAAATGACAGGGAAAAAGGTCCCTATTGTTTGCAGTAATGATCTTTCAAAAGGCATTATTCTACTGACAATCAATCGCGCTCCCCAGCAGTTAAGAAACAACCCTGAAGTGAAAAAGGCACTGGCAAATAACGGATCAGACTCTTACAACGATAAGGAAGCATACTTCATTAAAACCGAACCAGACAGAGTTTTTGTCATAGCAAACAATCCAATGGGCATCATTGCTGGGGTTGTTGACCTGATGGAAAGCACAGGATACGAAATTCTCGGCATGGGACCAAACTGGATTTATGCACCTGATTACAGAACCAAACCTTTAACATTTAATATTACAAAATCAGGAAGACCTGGCTTTTATATCAGGGCGCTCTGGCCAACAAGTGGCCAGAGCTACGGCGTTGGCACAATTATGGAAAAACCTCCTCATCCAGACGATGAAACAGTTGATGTCAGCTGGTATAGATGGGCAATTGGAGCAAAAATATATGGTTCTTCAATGCCTCCATTTCCAGGGCATGCGTTACAGGCATACCATAAAGCAGTCGCAGAAGAAATAAAAAAAACAGGCACACCAGAAGGATTCCTTGTTCCGAAAATCAATCTTGGGCTTTCAACGACACGGTCTTCAGCCGGACCTGAAAATAAAGGTGAGATGTGGATCAATACTGATACAGAGGGACCAGAAAAAGATAAAATCTACATCTCCGATGGAAAACAGTGGATTGAACAAAATCTTTCTGAAATTGGAGCAACACTTGACCTGTCAGTTGAATCTGTCAGACGAATCGTTTTTGAATCAATGAAGAAACAATCAGAATCTCATTTTGAAAAAAATCCAGACGATATTTTTATATTTGGATATGAACCAGAAGATGGTGCTGCTGGATATGCTACGATAGAGAAATTGATGAAGAATAAAAACTGGTATCCTGAATATTGTAAAAAGGAAGGTATTCCATTTGGCAGACCATATGTACTTCATAACTACAATGGCCTCAATCAACCGAATGAAATCTGGGACCCATCATCCCCTGCAAACACTGTTTTTGGTTTCGCAAACTGGCTTTTGCATGAATATGACAAATGGATTGATTCACTGCCGCCTGAAAAACAAATAACTTCTACTGGAAAATCAAAAAAAGAAATGGTCAGGTGCAGTGGCTATAGTTATAACTATCATGATGTCCCGCCAGATTTTAATCTTGACCCGAGAATTCGCGTTATGATTGCCAGTTATCCCAAACATAGGGGGTGGGGAAAATGGAAAAATTTTAAGTCCCAGATGGATATGGCAAAAGCATTCCAAATTATGCTTCCAAAGGAACCTTCTGGGGATTATAGAATTATAAGTCTGGCATATTATAGTGACCCCGGAACAGCAGGAATCCCTGCAGCATGGAGCGCTTCTCCCAAAAATATTCTTGAAGATTTACAAAAAACCTATCATGCAGGAATTAAAGCACTCTCCTGTGAAACAGATTTCAACTTCGGCAAATACGGGCTTGCGTATTACTTAATGACCAGAGTTTTGTGGAATCCTGAAATGTCACGTCAGGAACTTGAAAACATCAGGGATAGATGGTTTCAAAAGGCATTTGGAAGCGCCTGGAAGGAAATGAAACAGTACTATGACTTTATGCTGATTGATAATTTACCCGTCAATGGTCCAAACTCGTGGGCAAGAGCAATAAGAATGATAGATGCGGCCAGTAAGAAAATTGACCCGGTAAAAGAGCCCGATGTTCAAAAAAGACTTGATGATGTGAAACAATACTGGTACTACCATTATCTTGAAGAAAGTGGAAAGGCAACACCATCATCAAAAGAAATGCAGGAATATGTGTGGAAGGGACAGATGTCATATATGGTAGCGATGCATGCTGTAGTAAGAAGAGTTTTTGGTATTCATGATGTGAGGAAGGTGGCTGGTGAATTTGCCAGTGGTCCTGCTCATTACACTCACGAGGAAACAGAAAAATGGTGGAATCAGGTACTGGACTTCTGGAAATTTCTTCCTGTAACATATTTTAAGGATATTTCACTTATTAATGGAAAAAAGGCATCAGAAATAGACCTCAATGACCTTGTTGCAGTAAAAGAATTTCAACAGGAATTTCCCAGCCCGTGCAATTATTATTCTAAAACACCTTTTGATGCTTCATTTGCTTACAATAGTGGGTATCAAAAACCAGTAAGGTTTTTCACTGTCGCTAAATCTGCCGGAGATATCATTGGATTTAAATTGTTCTGGCCATTTAACCCAGATGATGCATACTATAGAGCAAGAGATTTTTCCTTTGGTGTTGACTGGTGGGATGTAAAGGCAAAAAAATGGGTTCCTATTGTCGATAAAACAATAGCAAAACAACCTTCACAGGAAACCTCCCTGCCAAACGGTTCAAAAGTACAAATTGTTGATGTTTCAATTAAAGCCAGTAGACCCGGGACATACAGATTTCATCTTGGATATGGTGGTAATCTCGCATCTCTTACAACACCTTATTTTGATATCCAGACAGGTAAACATTCCCGACCATATCCACTCACCTATTTTCAGAATCAGGATGGTTTAACACAACATCCAGCATATTTTTACATTCCGAAGGGCACAAAAAGTCTTGACCTGGAAGTTTTTGATACCTATAACTATAAGATACTCACACTTTATACAGGACTATTCCCGCAGGATAAAGAAAAAATCAGAAAAGTAGACATCAGTAAACAGGGCACGTATACCATTAAATTAAATCCAGGAGAAGATGGTACAATCGCAAGAATTGAAGGAAATGGTTTTTCTTTTCCATATTTTTATTCAATTCCACAATTATGGGCTAAATCTCCTGCAGCATTGGTTCTGCCAAGAGCAATCGCTGAAGCAGATGGTTGGACAATAGATGAATAAGAAAGAACAAGGGAGAAGGTTATGAAAAATGAACGGATTAAGGTAGTTCTTATAGGATGTGGTGGAATCAGTTTAGCATGGCTGGTACCTGCTCTGAAAGAGAAAAAAATTAAGATTACAGGACTTGTTGATGTTAATAAAAAAAATGCAGAAGCAAAAGCACACCAGTTTAAACTAAACGATGTATTTATTAGCTCCAGTTTTGACGACGCACTTAAATTAAGGCCAGATGCAGTTTTCAATTGCACTCCGCCTGAAATTCATTATGAAACAACGATAAAGGCACTCAGAAGCGGTTGTCATGTTCTTGTTGAGAAACCTCTGGCACATTCGCTCTATCATGCAAAAAAAATGGTGGAAGAAGCTGAAAAAAAGAATAAAATTCTATCGGTAATTCAAAACAGAAGGTACTATCATTACATCCGTGGGGTTCAGAAATTTCTCAGTTTGAAAAAATTGGGAAATTTGACAACTGTAAATAGCGAGTTTTACATTGGTGCGCATTTTGGCGGATTTCGAGATGAGATGAAACACGTTCTTTTACTGGATATGGCAATTCACACTTTTGATATGGCAAGATTTCTTACAGGCGCTGATCCGATTTCAGTGTACTGCTACGAATGGAATCCCAAACATTCATGGTACAGATATGATGCCTCAGCGAATGCAATCTTTGAAATGACAGATGGTATTATCTATACTTACCTTGGAAGCTGGTGCGCAGAAGGAGTAAACACTACCTGGGCTGGAAACTGGAGATTTATTGGAGAAAAAGGAAGTGCAACCTGGGATGGAATGGAGAAATTTTTTGCCCAGATAGTCACCGGTAAAAAAGGATTTATTAGAAAGACAAAGGACATCAAAATCTCATTTTCAGAAAAAAAAGAAGAAAACGAAGGGCACCATGGACTTATCAGGGACTTTATCCGTGCCATAGAAACAGGAAAAAAGCCAATGACTGCTGCACAGGATAACATCAAAAGCCTTGCCATGGTCTTCGGAGCAATTGAAAGCGCAAAAAAGAAAAAGCCAGTGAAAATAATAATCTGAAAATATGAGAATAAAAATTTCATCTGACATTGCTTATGGAAACGCTTGTGATGTTTCAATTGAGGCAAATGAAAACAATGCAACTGTTTACCTTGCACCTTCTTCAAAAAAAGGATCTCAGGCACTACGGCACGAAATTCTGGTTATTCAAAGGGACATTGCGAGATGGCAAGAAAGATGCTTACCAATTTTGGGGTTAGACCTTCATGCTCCAGGTGGTGCTGAAGGAGATGGTACATATTTCCTATTTGATGCCGGACGATCACCTGTAATCAGAAAGGAGAAATATTTGATCAATATGATTGGTAAAGCTATTGGTCAAGAATACATGTTTTCGCGATATAAAAAAAATTGGAAACCAGAAGAGGATTTAAAAAATCTCACTGTCTTAATGTTCAGCACTTATTTTAGAATGTGTCTGAAAGTTCCAGGACTCTGTCTTGAAATTCCCTATGGCATAAATAAAGGAAAGGTTCTAACAATAGATGACTATCTTGAAATCGGGAAAAGAGTGATTTGTGGCATTATGGAGGTAATAAAACGAATCAGGTAAAAAATTTTCTACCACAGGTCGATTTTTGCGGTTATAAAATTTCAAAATTAATTCTTGGGTCAAATCCATTCAGCGGGTTTTCTCATCAAACAAGACAGATGGATGAGGAAATGCTTGATTTCTACACGACAGAAGAAATCAAAAAGGCATGGGATCAGGCGCAAGAATATGGAATCAACGGGTTTTGTGCACGCACTGACAGACACATTATTAGGGTCTTCAGGGAATATTACAATGAAGGCAGGGTAAAAAATTTTTACTGGCTTGCCCAGACAGCACCTGAATTTTCAGATTTTCAGGCAAATCTGGCACTTATTACAGGTTCAAAACTAAAACCTACTTTTGTATATCACCATGGCGGTCAGCTTGATCTTCTTTTAATGGATGGAAAAAAACAACAGGTAAAGGACCACTTAAAAATGATGAGGGATACAGGATACCCAATAGGACTTGCCTCACACCAAGTTGAATTCATCATTATGGCAGAAGAAGAAAACTGGGATATTGACTTTTTCCTGTGCTGTTTTTTCAACCTTACAGGAAGAGGAAAAAAAGCACTCACTGCAATCAAAGGATCTGAAGGAGAAATATTTGATCCAGAAGACCCACCGAAAATGTGTCAGGTAATAAAACAGGTGAAAAAGCCATGTATTGCATATAAGATTTTTGGAGCCGGGCGACTTTGTAACAATGAAAATCAAGTCTATTCCTCCTTGAAATTTGCATTTGAGAATATTAAAAGCCAGGACTTAGTGCTTGTTGGAGTTTTTCAGAAATATAAAAATCAGATAAAGCAGAATGTTGAACTTGCCTGCAAAATCCTTGCCAGAAAAAATTTGTGAACTTTTTCCTGTTTCCAGCTGTCTAAATCACAAAAGGAGCTAACATGAACAAAAAGTCATTTTCTTTTTTAATTACAATTGCCGTCTCAGTGTTTTTATCTTTCTGCCACGCAAGAACAGTTGAAGAGCCATCTGATATTGTAACTGCAAGCAACAAGTTTGCAATTAATTTTTACAGGGAGATTGAAAGTGAAGATAGGGGCAATATTTTCTTTTCACCATTTAGCATTGTGAGCGCCTTTGGTATGGCTTATGAAGGCGCTCGAGGAAAAACATCAGAACAGATTCAATCAGTTTTCTTTTTACCGGGCAATGAAAAAAGACTGAACGGACTTTTATCACTGAATAATTTGTTGAACGAGAGAAAACAAAGCTGTGCATTGAAACTTGAAAACGCTTACTGGGTGCAGGAAAACTTCAATCTTTTGAAAACCTATACTGATATAATCAAAAAATACTATCAAGCCGAAGCATACAATGTTGATTTCATTACAAAAGAAAAACAATCCATAGATAGAATCAATGAATGGACAGAAGAAAAAACTGCCGGGAAAATTAGAGAACTTCTCAACTATGGAGATGTTGACTCAAGCACGCGGCTGATAATTACCAATGCAGTCTATTTTAAAGGTTTCTGGCAGACTCAATTTGACAAACAATTGACCACACCTGATAATTTCTATGTTAATAAAAATAGAAGCATCAAAGTCCAGATGATGCAACAGCATAACAAGGAATTTCCATATTATGAGGATGAAAACTTTCAGGTTGTGAAAATTCCATATGAATGCAAAAACCTTTCAATGTTAATACTTTTGCCTGGAAAAACTGATTCTGAAATCCCGAAAATTCCTGACTATGAAACACTGAAAACCTATTACAAATCATTGGCCACTCAAAAACTTGACCTTTATTTACCAAAATTCAGGATAGAAGTAACATACGATCTTGTGAAACCGTTAAGAAATCTCGGTTTAAAATCAGCATTTGACCCACTGGCAGCAGATTTCTCTGGCATAACAAAAAACAAAGCCCTTTTCATTTCAAAGGCAATTCAAAAATCCTTTGTTGAAGTCAACGAAGAAGGGACAGAAGCAGCAGCTGCGACCGGCATTATCATGAAGATCACAGCAGCAAGGCCTGAAGTGAAAAAGATATTCAAAGCAGACCATCCATTTATTTTTTTCATCATTGAAGAAAACACTGGTTTAATTGTTTTCGCCGGCAAAGTCGTCCAGCCATAAACAGGTGAAAAACATCTTTTTTTCGAAGTTTTTGGAGTATAATAATAATAGCGCCTGTAGCTCAGATGGATAGAGCGATGGACTTCGAATCCAGAGGTCGCGCGTTCAAATCGCGCCAGGCGCGCCAATTTCAAATCAGGATTGAAACAGAACCGCGATCTTGTAAGTGAGTGCAGAAATAATGGCTGAACACGGTATTGTTAAAATCCATGCCCACAAAATTCTATGAGCAACCCCCCATCTTACAGCACTGATTCTTCTTACTGAACCAACTCCCATAATCGCACCTGTAATTGTATGGGTGGTACTTACAGGTATTCCAAGATGAGTAGATAGTGAAATTGAAATTGCCGCTCCGAGTTCTGCGCAGAATCCATCGACAGGTTTAAGTTTAACCACCTTCTGTCCCATCGTCTTCACAATACGCCAGCCACCAAAGAGAGTGCCAAGAGCAATTGCACCATGGCATGAGAGAACAATCCACAACGGAATATGAAACTGTTGTCCAAGAAGCCCAGCACTGAACAATAAACTTGCAATGATACCCATCGTCTTCTGAGCGTCATTGCCTCCATGCCCTAAACTGTAAAATGCGGCTGAAAGCAGCTGCCCCTTTCTAAAAATGTGGTCAATTTTTGTTGGATGACTTTTTCTCGCCAGCCAGTAAACAAAAATTCCAAAACCAAGTCCAAGCATAAGTCCAAGACTTGGAGAAACAAAAATAAAAACCACTGTCTTAAGAATTCCCTTCCAGATCAGGACATCTACACCAACTTTGGCAAGGGCACTTCCTATCAAACCACCAATAAGGGCATGAGAAGAGCTTGTTGGCAATCCAAAATACCAGGTAATGATATTCCATGCACAGGCGCCAACAAGCGTTCCAAATATTACAATATTATCAATAACTCTGATATCAACTATCCCTTTTCCCATGGTATTTGCTACATGAAGCCCAAAGAAAAAAAACGCAATAAAATTAAAAAAGGCAGCCCACACGACAGCCAGTCGCGGCGAAAGCACTCTTGTAGAAACTATTGTCGCAATTGAATTGGCTGAATCATGGAAACCATTTAGAAAATCAAATGTGTATGCAAGTAAAATTAAGAAAAGGATTGAAGCAGTCATTTTAAGCTTGTTTTACAAGAATTGTCTCGATAATATGGGCAACATCCTCGCATATATCAAGGATTGTTTCAGCATCTGTATAGATTTCCTTCCATTTTATTATTGCAATCGGATCTTTCTCATTGTCAAACAGCCCACCGAGCGCCTTGTCTCTCATAATGTCTCCAACATTTTCAAGTCTATTAATCTCTACACACGAACACATAATCGAATCATGCTGCTTAACATTCCGCATACATTTTATGGCATTTTGCACGGCTTTCACTGATTCCTGAATCACTGAGGCAAATTCAACAAGAACCGGATTGACAACTGTAATTTTATAGACCCTTAGGCGATTGGTAATCGTGTTGAACATATCAATTACATCATCAAGTTCTTTGGCAAGATTATAGATGTCTTCTCTGTCAAAAGGTGTGATAAATGTTTTATTCAATTGATTGATAATGGCATGGGTAATTTCGTCGCCCTGGTGTTCAAGAGATTGAATTTTATTGTACAGGTTCTCGTTCAAACTCCCGGTCTCTGCAATAACTCGAAAGGTATCGGCTGCTTCTACAGCATAACTGGCCTGTTTTTCAAAAAGTTCAAAAAAATCAAAATTATTTGGAAGGAATTTTCTCAACACTTTATCGCCTCCTTGGCTCGGGAATACAGAATACATTTTATTATATCATCTAATGGTAAAAAATCAAAATTGGCTTCGGTATTCTCTTACATCCTTGTCATCCAAAATCATGATTGTTTTCTCAAGCATCTCCATATGTTTTTCCGAATCTTCCATCTGTTAGTAATCCTTCAAGCCCATATCCAACTCATAACAATAAAAATAAGAACTCCATTGTCCTTATTTTTTTATTATAATCTCCACCGTAGGTAATGTTGACTTTTTTCCATTGTTTGAATATGATAACATATAGGAGAAGGGAAAAAATATTATGCCCGGAGCACACCTGATGAAAAAAAGAATATCTGTTGCAATAATTGTTATCCTGTATTCAATAATGCCTGTTTCAGGCGCCTCGGTGATTAATGAAATAAACACAGTTGTTGCAACAATCTCTGATTCCATCGCAGCAAACAACAAGAAAATTGTTGCGGTAACAGATTTTACGGATCTTGAAGGCAACGTAAATGTGTTGGGAAGGTTTATTGCCGAAGAAATTTCACTTGGTCTTGCATCTACAGGGAAACAATTTGCAGTTGTTGACCGTAATCAGATTAAAAAGGCTCTTGCTGAAAAAAATATCTCAATCGCCGGGGTCATCGACCCATCATTTGCAAAACAAATCGGACAGATATCAGGTGCTGAGGTAATTCTGACTGGTAGTGTTTACCCATTTTCAGATTCAGTGTATCTTTCAGCCAAAATTATTGACGTAAGCACAGCAAGAATCATTGGTGGCACATCCATGATGCTATCAAAAAACCAGATACTTGATGACCTGGTACAAATAAGTTTCAAAACATCTGATGTCAAAGGTTCCACCCAGGAAATACCTATTTTTTCGCCTCAGGTAAAGGAAGCAGCCAATTACATTCTTATTCTTAAGGATATTGCAATGAACGATAATTCAGTGATTTTAAATTTGGAAATAAAGAATAATTTTGATCAGGGTCGTTATCTGACTGTTAAATCAATCAGAGCAATAGATGACTCTGGCAGAGAATATTTTCCATCATCCTTCACAATTGCAGGAACAACAGCGTACATCGGTGACGCAGGGAAAATTCAATCAGTAATCAGAGGAGCAATATCTGAAAATTTTGACGTCTGGCTACACGAGTATCAACAGGTAAAGGCGCAAATTGTCATAAAAAACATTTTGTCAAAATCAAAAACCATAGGCATTTTGGAAATGGTTATTGCTCCTGTAAACATCATGAACAGTCATGGAACCTTTATGCGACTTGAAGACGACCCATCAACAATACAATTTTCAAATCTTTCAATCATAAGGAAAAATGCCATTAAATAGCGAAATTGAAAAACAATACAGGCAATTACTGGAAAAAGTCGTGATCAGAAAATCTGAATGCAATGAATTTGTGAATTTTCTTGAGAATCATACAACATGGCTCACCTCACCTGCAAGCACAAAATATCATCTCAGTGCCGAACATGGACTTCTGATCCATTCTGTCAATGTAACAAATACAATGTTGATATTAAAGAATGCTCTTTTTGAAAAGATTGCGGATGAAAGTTGCATAATCGTAGGGCTTTTTCATGATGTAGGAAAAATTGGTATGCCGCATGCGCCAAGGTACATAAAAAAAAATTCGAATTACATATATAACGAAAATCAAGTTGAAATGTCTGTTGCCGCAAGAAGTCTTTATCTTGTTTCGAAATTCATTCCACTTACTGATGAAGAGGCTCAGGCAATTCTTTATCATGACGGTCAATATATTATGGAAAACAGATCTGTAGCACATCGTGAATGCGCATTGACACTCCTTGTTACTTTTGCTGATACCTGGACTACGGCAAAAGAAGATGGCAGAATAAAAATTTCTGAGCAGATTTTTTTCAAAAAAACACACAGGGAGTAAAAATGGAAACGAGTCTGAGAAGATACAGGATAAGAACAAGACCCTTCTTATGTCTCGACGCAGCTGAGGCAGCAGATACAGGCGTAACAGTGGGTGAAGAAACCATTGAAGAACTTTTGCTCATTCCAAACCCAGGATTTGGATTTTACCAACTGTATGCTGTTATAATCAATAAACCAGACAGCGAGATTAGAAATATTCCAGTGATGAAAAGGGGAGAAATTGCTTTCGAAAGCAGGTCTGAAGCATCACATTACGCAAAAAAAAGGGGCGATCCGTATATACTTTGCGGAGTAAAACAAACAAGGTCAGTGAGTAAAGAAGAAATTGAAGAATTTCGCAACCTTCATCAACATGAAGACCCTATTGAAAAGAAATTGAAAGAACTGAAGATGTTTGATACCCGAAATAAACCATAACCTTTTTAAGTTTATCAAACCAATATTATTCTAAATCGTGAGATTCAATTTTTTCATCAACCCCTCAATTTTCAAAAACCTTCAGTTCCTTGTGTATCAACGGTTTTTACATCTCTTGACAAAATCTTTTGACTGATTAAAATATTTTCAGGGTAAAATTTATATGATAAGATTTGATAAATATGTATGTAAGCGGTTACAAAGTCTGGTGCTAATTACGATATTAGTTGTTCTTTGTCTTACCGGCTGCGCCACATTCACGCCTTCAAAAGAAGTATTTTCGAGAAATCCAAATTTAAATGTCAGAACCTATGACGCTCCAGTAGAAACCTGCTGGCTGGCGGCAAGACAGGCTCTTCTAAAAAATAATTTCAGTATCTATTCTGAAGATAGCCAGTTAAAAC
>JBMFLH010000018.1:0-21636 GCA_049971295.1 Candidatus Ratteibacteria bacterium
ATTTAAAGGGTTATCAAGTAATGCCTGTTTAAAAGGGCTGATATTATTGACCTGTTGAATCTGAGTCTCAAAAAAGTCGGACGGTTACGGGACCATTGCTACCAGTTGAGTCTGTTCTGAAAAGGAAAATTTTTATTGGACACTACTGATTTTTATCCATAAATTTTTTATATTACCTTTATGCGGAAATATTTGTTTTTATTGATTGTTGTATTGGTTGTTTATTCAATTTTCTTTATAATAACAGGAATAGGCTGCAGTCAGAAAAAAAAATGTGCAACCTGTGAATATGTCCATGATTAACGAAGCGTTAGAATATGGGGAAAAAATCATTAACAAACATTTTATGAATTAACCGACCCCTGCTCAGTTAATCTTGGATATGATATGGAAAAGGCAGGATAACATTATATACGCTCTTTTTGAGGCTCGCTCTGGTGGGTAAAAATGCTGCTGACAATCAACAGCAGGTAGATATTAACCTTGCAAAAAAACTTTATTTAGATGAAGAAAAATATCTGCACTTTTATTTAATAATTTACGGAGATGACCCGAATTTTCCAAAAAGAACAAAGGTTTATTTGACATATAACGGTAAAAAAATTAGACCTATTTCTTTTTGGCTTCCACCCTATACAGAGTTTTCAAGAGATTACTATAATATAGCAAAAGGAGAAACAAAATTTTCAAAATCTGGAATTCCTGATAATGCAATTGTAACGATTACTGTTGAAATTGCTCCTTTAAAAGGCCGAATAAAAGTTGAATTCTATCCAGGGTATACTACAAATTATACATTTGACCTTTCCAAATACCGTTAATAAATAAAATAAAAATAAGGTTTAAACCTCATTTGACAAAAAATTGGGATTTTTTAAAATCTATCTATTATGGAATTTAAATATCGTGAAGAAAGTCTTTGTTCTTATATTGAGAAACTTGCAGAAAAATCTCCCTGTCCAAGTGGTGGTAGCGCGGCAGTTCTTGTTGTTGCGCTTGCCAATTCTCTTGTTTGTATGTCTGCAAATTATACAGTAACCAGTAATCTTGTTGATGCAGAATCAAAAGAAAAAGCGAAAGAAATATGTTCATGGATAACTCCAGTTCCTGGCGGGATAGGCCTGCCACAACAGTAATGCTTCTTAAAAATGTAATAGAATGTGCAAAATTACAAAACGAATGAACAATGTTTAAGGATGACAAAAAACAAATGATTGATTATACCAAATACAGACTAAAACCAGATGAAGAGATAAAGGAGATTTTCAAGAGTATTAATTCTGTTTTTATTATATGGTGTAAGAAGTGTTACAAGGAATTTACCACAGATATAGAACCCGAATGCGAAAGTCTTCATAAGATACTTGGAGAAAACCAAAATAAAATAAAAGGTTGTTCAGGAATTGATTTTTTGTGCAATAATTATCATACAACAAAAAGATTGATTGAATTAAACCTAAAGGAAAATGAAACAATAGGTGTTCTTTCATGTGGTATCGGAATACAGTTTGTGGCGTCGCTATTTGAAAATAAACGGGTTCTTGCACTTGCAGATTCTATCCCTCAAAGCAGTAACTCAACAAGCGAGGAAGGATATCATGGTATGTCGCTTGGAAAGGAAAAATGTGCGGGTTGCAGTCAATGCTATCTCAATATTACAGGTGGAATCTGTCCTATCATTACCTGTTCTAAAAGTCTTTTGAATGGTCCCTGTGGCGGTGCAAAAAACGGTAAATGCGAGGTGAATCCTGAATTACCCTGTGCATGGGAAGAGATATATTTCCGACTTCAAAAACAACATCGGATTTTTTCTAAAGAGGCGCAGATACGTAATTTCAATATATTTACATTTGAAGAGAAAAAATCCCTATCTATAAAAAACCTTGCATTTAGGAATGTTGAGTTTAGAGGCGGGATACATCCTGTGGAAAACAAACACATCACGGAAAACCTATCCATATCTGAATTTCCTGAACCAGATAGGGTTATCATTTTTCTTTCACAACATACAGGTTCTCCAGCAAAATTGATTGTTCAACCAGGAGACATCGTAAAAATTGGTCAGAAAATTGGTGAATGCACAGGGCTTATTTCATCACCAGTACATGCCAGCATTTCAGGAAAAGTGCTTTCCATAGAAGAAAAAGTCCATCCTTCTCTTCTGAAAAAAATGCCAGCGATTATTATAGAAAACAATTACAAGAATGATATTCACGAATCCATAAAGCCTCTTTTTCCTGATTCTGATAAAGAAACACTGCTTGCCACAATCAGAGAAAAAGGAATTGTTGGAATGGGCGGGGCTATGTTTCCAACCAGCGTAAAACTTCTTTCAAAAAAACCAATTGATACCCTGATTGTAAATGGATGTGAATGTGAGCCTTATTTAAATGCGGATAATCGTTTGATGATTGAATATCCTGATGATATTTTCAAAGGGATAGAAGTGGCAAAAAAAATTCTTAATGTAGATTCAGTGATTATTGGTATTGAAGAAAATAAACCACTGGCATTTAAAAAGATGTCAGGTATTGCAATAGAAAAAACCAATGTGAAACTAATTTCTCTTAAAACAAAATATCCTCAAGGGGCAGAAAAAATACTTATCAGGCGGCTGGTTGGGAGAGAAGTACCTGAAGGTGGACTTCCTCTTGATGTGGGAGTTGTGGTACTGAACATCGCTACGCTTCGGGCAATATATAAAGCAGTATATGAAGGGTTACCGTTGATAGATAGGGTTATAACCATTTCTGGAAACACAATCAAACGTCCAGGTAATTATCTTGTGAAAATTGGTACACCATTAAATGTAATTATTAATTTTGCGCTGGATGGAGATACCAATAACATATCACAAAAGAATGTGTTTATGGGTGGACCAATGATGGGTATTCTTCAAAAAGATTTTCATACCGGTATTATAAAAGGGACCACAGGCATTACAATTACTGAAAAATATCCCATAGAGGTTTCTGAAGAAAGAGAGTGTATAAAATGCGGTAGATGCGTTGAGGTTTGTCCGGTTGACCTTTTCCCTTTTCAGTATTTTTATTACGGCAAAAAACAGTTATGGAAAGAAACCGCACGGTATAAGGTGAAAAACTGTATTGAATGTGCATCGTGTCAGTATGTATGTCCATCAAAAATAGATTTACTGGGTTACATAAAAAAGGCAAAAATTTATGCTTATAACAAAACTGAAAAAAATATCGGAGATTGAATCTTACTTCTATCACAATACATTTGTGATAAAATGTTTTGGCTGTAAAGAGGTCTATTTTCCGGAAGAAGAAATTGATGTTTTCCTTCAGAAGAGAACGGAGCATATTACTGCTATCGCGCGGTTGGATTATCTATGCAATGAAGAATTTTCAAGAGACTATATTTCTAAATATCTGACAGATATTGAAAGGGCTGATACTGTTATTGTTTTTTCCTGCGGTGTCGGGGTACAGGTTGTCGCAAGAATTGTGGAAGGAAAGAAAGTATTGACTGGATGCGATACCTCTTATATCAATGGATTTCAGGGACTTACAGCACAACCATATGATTGCAGACAATGTGGTGAATGTTATTTGAATTATACAGGTGGTATATGTCCCATAACCGCATGTTCCAAACATCTTTTAAACGGTCCGTGCGGTGGATATAAAAATGGGAAATGCGAGGTCAATCCAGAGATGGACTGTGGATGGTGTCTTATCTATAAAAGGCTTTCTCTACAGAAGAAAGAAAACAAATTTATTACTGATTGTAGGATAAGAAATTATCAACGATATATTATAGAGCCACAAAAAGATACATTAGACGCCACGCAGGTTAATCAGAATACTGAAACACAAAAACAAAAATGAAACGAGGAGAATAAAGATGACTTTTTCAGAAAAATTGCAAAATAATAAATTTGTCATTACATCAGAAATTGGGCCTCCTAAGGGCACAAATATACAACCGCATATCACAGAGGCTGAACACATAAAAGAAAGAATTGACGCTTTTAATGTGACAGACCTGCAGAGTTCTGTAATGCGTTTAGGTTCTCTTGCAACCTGTAGACTTCTTATTGAGAAAGGGCTTGAACCTATTTTTCAGATTACCTGCAGGGATAGAAACAGACTGGCCCTTCAGTCTGACCTTTTAAGTGCATATGTGCTTGGGATAAGGAATGTACTGGTGTTGACAGGAGACCATGTTGTACTTGGTGACCATCCTGAAGCGAAACCAGTATTTGACCTTGATTCAGTGAGTCTTCTGAAGGTTATTTCTGATATGATGAATGGTAGGGATATGAAGGGAAATGAGCTGGACGGAAAGGTTGAATTTTTTCCTGGGGCAGTGGTCAGTCCGTGCTCTGACCCTGTGGAACCGCAGATATTGAAAATGGAAAAAAAGATTGAATATGGTGCGCGTTTCTTTCAAACACAAGCAGTGTACGACATAAAAGCATTTGAAAAATTTATGAAAACTGTAGAAAAATATAATGTGCCAATTCTTGGAGGGATAGTACTGTTGAAATCTGCGGGTATGGCAAAATTCATGAATGAGAAGGTCGCAGGCGTCAATGTTCCTGAACATTATATCAAAATGATGGCTCAGGCAAAAAAAGAGGAACGTGCTAAAACAAGTATAAGAATCGCAGCAGAACTCATCAGAGGCATGAAAGAAATCTGTCAGGGTATACATATAATGCCGCTTGGCTGGGAAAAATATATTCCTGATGTTCTTAACGAAGCAGGATTTTAAACAATGAAAAGATTGTTTTTATCCCCAAAAGAAATTTCAAGCGAACTGGTTCAAATCTGTATTAGAAAAGCACAGGCATCTCTTTTGAACTTTTTCTCTTCGGGATTCTTGCCGGGATATATATTGGATTTGGAGCACAAACCGCTCTTACAATATTAAGCGGCTCAACCCTTGATCCGGGTTTTGCAAGGTTTCTTGCAGGTAGTGTATTCAGTGTCGGATTGATGCTGGTATTGATACCCGGTGCTGAATTGTTTACAGGCAACATTCTTATGACAATAGGATTGATAGATAAAAAATATGGTTCTATGAAAATGCTGCGCAACTGGTGTGTGGTATATATTGGAAACTTCATTGGTTCTGTGCTTCTTGCCTGGTTTTTAAATCAGGGCTGATGGGTTCAATCGCCACAGGATTATCTCCGGTAGGTAATATCGCGGTAAAGATTGCAGAAACCAAACTCTCCCTTTCTTTTACTGAGGGATTCACACGTGGCATACTTTGCAATATGCTGGTTTGTTTAGGCGTGATTATGTGTATTTCATCTCTAACTATTACAGGAAAAATTTTTGGAATATATTTTCCCATAATGGCTTTTGTGGCATGTGGTTATGAACACTCAATCGCAAATATGTTTTTTATCCCGGCCGGTATGATGGTAAAATGTGATTTGTATTCGGGTTTTGTTTTATTGTGGAAAAATCTTATACCTGTTACATTCGGTAATATTGTTGGCGGGGTACTTCTTGTCTTTTTTCATCCAAAAATGGAACAAAAACTTTTTAATTACCGACCAGATAGAAATATTTTGGCATAAGAAAGGAGAAAAAATGCTTTCAGATCTTGAAATTGCTCAAAAAGCCGTTGTTAAACCAATAAAAGAAATCGCTGAAAAAGCAGGAATTGATGAAACCTTTATTGAACTCTATGGAAACTATAAAGCAAAGGTTTCTCTGGATATATTGGAAAAATTAAAAAATAGGCCCCACGGAAGATATATAGATGTAACAGCAATAACATCTACACCCTTAGACGAAGGAAAAACTGTAACAACCTCGGACTATCACAAGCCATTGGAAAACTGGTTGCAAACAACAATAAAAAGGTTTTTACCTGCATCAGACAGCCATCGCTTGGTCCTGTTTTTGGAATCAAAGGAGGTGCTGCAGGTGGTGGATATTCGCAGGTAATCCCGATGGAGGATTTTAATCTTCATCTCACTGGAGATGTTCATGCGGTTGGATTGGCACATAACCTTCTTGCTGCATTTACTGATAATGCGGCACTTAAAAATAAATCCTCTATCAATTACATGGCGACGTGTTGTTGATGTGTCAGATAGATTTTTAAGGAAGGTAATGGCTAAACAATTCGCACCAAATTTTTATCGTATTCTGTTTGTTTTAAGATCTTTAATATCGTCGGAAAAAGGTCTTCGTGCCTATGATTAAACCTGAAAGAAATTTCACCCAAATAAAAATGGAAAAACTTTTTGGGCACTCCCCGATACTGATAAAGCCAGTTTTTGGCATAACTCCAGAAGCCCTCAATTCCATTAAGATGATTTCTACCTTTGGGACGTCCCTTTTCTTTTCTTACCACAACATGATTTCCTCGCAATCCCAAAGAAGCATAGGCATGCCAATCATCCGTGTAGTAGAGACTTCCTGGTTTAGTTACTTTACTAATCACTGGAATCAAACGCTGAGCGCTTCTGCCTTTTACCGGAAAAGTTCTTACTTTCCCATCGCGCTGCAAAATTCCCAAAATCAAAAATTTCCCCCCTGCTCCCCAGCCGCGTTTGCCTTTTCTTTTTCCTCCAAACATCGTCTCATCGCACTCAATTTCTCCAGTAAATGGTTCCGAACATTCTTCAGCAATACTCAAAAGTTTACGAATAACTCGGAAAAACTTTTTTATGGTTTCATCGGATACCTTGCTTCTAAAACGAAGTCTATAAACCGGCACTCCCAGAACAAAATACTCCAACAGTTTTCTTTTATCTCTTTCAGATATTCTAAAAGAATTCCAGATGCTTTTGAAAGTGTATGTTATTTACACTTACGACACTTAAATCGTCCGTCTTTGCGTTTCCAGGCCCAATGGTATCCACACCTGGGACATTGTCGCTTCATAAATATATATTTTATAATAATTTTGGTGCGATTTCATTGGCTATTACCTTCATTTTTTATTGGTAATAATCCTCATGGTTATTATTCAGATGCCCAGAAAGCCATGGTGTCATTTTTCTGTAAAATTGCCGGAAAAAAAGTCGTTGCCACGGATCCAGAAATAAAGGTCGAAAAACCCGAAACACTGTTTGCCACAGAAAATGGCAATGTGATTTCCGCAGGTTCAAAACCAATTTATTTGATAATAGGAGAAAAGGCAGAACAGATTGAAAAAACAAGGCCAAAGTTGGCAGAAAAGGATTTAGAAAGTCGAATAAGAAAATTTTTGAAAATCCCGGAAATGATAGATGTTCCTTATTGCAGAGTTCTCAGGCCTCAGATGATTAAAAAATCCACAGAGGATGAAATTCTTGAAAAAAGAAAATTTTTGCCAGATTATCCCGAATATTTTGTTGATGTCAGGGGCCTTGATGAATCAATGCCTGAGGAAAAGAAAAGTTTTTTCAGGCCATATGGGTATGACTTTATGATGGACATGTGTCATACCATGTTTGGAGAAATTTATCCCGGTAAAAGAATTTTTGATGTGCTTTCAACCATTGAATTACTGAAAAACAAAAGCTGCAAAATTATCAACCTTTATGGAAATCGCCAGGCCGCATTAATAGGACTATTTGTCGCTTTTCTTTCTAATGCAGTGGAAGCCTTTTATCTTAAAAATCTCCCAGAATCCTTTTCCGCTCCATGCAAAACTGTATCAACACAACTGCCATCGGTCAACTTTCCGAAAGGGTACTAAAAATCACTGATATCCCTGAAATTTTTTATTATTTGAAGAAAAACAAAAAGATTGTCGTGCTAAAGTAAATCAGATAGCGCCTGTTACCATTTCAAATTGTCCAGATATCATGTTCTGTGATCCCTGCCTTTTCAATCATTGAAGCAGCTTTTTCAAAATCAAAATTGTACGATTGATGGCAGTCGGTGCCAATAGAAAATTTTACTCCTCTAAATTTCAAGAATGAAAGATATTCAAGATACTGCATCTTAAAATTTTCTGGATACGAAGGATGCAAAATTATTGCATGCAGATTTATCTCAACAACCTTTTTGTTTTCAACCACAGCATCAGCAAATTCTTTGTGCATGCTTTTCGGTATCACATTAAAATCATGGAACCATGGTTCAAATTGCGCCACATGTTTTTTCCAGTACCCCGAATGAAACCACCATGGGTGAGCCACAATAGTCACAAGGGGATGCGTCGCAAGAAACATATTCTGACGATGATAATCCCTTATCAAACAATCGCGTTCCCATGGAACATAAAGAGGCCAGTGAGTTCCACCTATCACATATTCTATTCCAAGTTTTTCAATATCCTGCTGGCTGATATCAATCGCTGGTTCAGCCCAGGCAGGCCCACCTTCGCGAATTCCACATACTGCGTTTTCATAACCGCCTTTTTTGATCAGTTCTATTTCCCACAAAGATACACAACTTACCTCAATCCCAAAATGAAATCCTTCGGTCTGATTTTCAAGATATTCTCTCCTTGATGCTTCAATATCCGGAAGGTTGATCCGTGTATTCAAATGGTCAGATACTCCGAATTTTCTAATCCGGTTTTTTCTGACAGACGCAATAATGTCCTTGATGGTCATTGACGCTTCATCAAAAGAGTTATGTGAGTGAATGTGCCAATCTGTCTCAATTTTCATACTTAAAACTCCTGTAAAATATGGATAAAAAATTGTCTGATAGTTCAAAACATAGTAAAATTTTATCATAAGAAAGCGAGGATGGCGGAAATGGCAGACGCGCTGGACTTAGGATCCAGTGCCGAAAGGCATGGGGGTTCAACTCCCCCTCCTCGCATTGCACTCTTCTTTGAAAGGGAGTTGAATGGAGCGGTGCTGGTGCGAGGAAGAACGAGCACCGTATAGCACAAAGGGCGAGAAGGTGAGCCCGTTGACCGAAGCGTAATGTGCAAGACGATGAATAAGAGTGAGCAAGCGAAGACCTATGCGGCTGGTTGCCAGTGCGATGGAGAAAGAGCACTGATTGGCAAGCCTGCCGAGAAGGTGAGGCAGGCCGGATCGACCCGAGCCGTAGTGGGCCCGAGGGCGCCAAATCCCCCTCCTCGCATCGCATACCCGATATGGGGAGTTGAGAAATCTCCCCCAGTCTCTTTTTTATAAAAAGGGAAGTTGTAAGAAAAGTCCTACTGCTGCGGTAGGATAATTAGCAGGAAGATTATTTGGTTGGTATCATCCCTTTAAGGGAATCAGTCATATCAATTTTTTTGGCATCAGGCGGAAATGACACTTTGAATATGCCGTCAGGCACAGATGTCTTGATTTCCAGAACATCAATCCACATACCAGGTGTATCACTCTCTGCAATGAATTCCATTTTCAATGGGTTGAGTGATTCATAATCAATCCAGTAGAGTATTTTTTTAAACGGCATTGGCGCATTCACTGCTGGCATGTTGAGAGAATTTTTAATTGCCTCTATGTCTTTAACAGTAATTAAATATACCTTTTTGTCATTTTTGTTTGTTTCTTCAACGACAATCTGGTCTTTAATTTTATTAAGCATTTCTACATTGAATCCGGCAGGTGAACCGGTGCTCTGTTTTACTCTATTTTTCAATTCTTCGGGAAGTTTATCAAGGTCGATTGTCATAATTGTATTGTTTAAATTATTGTATGTGGTAACAGTTTTTCCGTCATTAATGGTTGTTGACTCCATTTTCTGTTCAGTACCAGGAATTATCATAGAAACATCCACACGGGCAAGAACGCCTTTAGTCCAAATTTTCATCGGTATTTTCATCGTTGTACCCAACATGGACATATTTACTTCTAATGTTGCGCTCATCTCTTGAATATTCTTATATTTCTCAGCAAGTCTCTTCATTAAAACATCTTTTGGACTTTCACTTTGCGCAAAAATCATCCCTGTCGCAAACCCTGCTACTGCTAACAATATTAAGATCTTCTTCATACAAGCTCCCTGTATTTTTTAATACTTTACTTACTATTCTGCCAAATGTCAAATTAGTACAAACAGATCCTTGACGAATTTTCTTAACATCGTAAAATCTACTCAACGCGAGGAGATAAAAATGGAAAAATCTTTGTCCTTAATTATTACTGAAACGACCTTGCTTATGACACGATACAAGTGAAAAAATTTCGACATTTGGGTTATTCATAAAAGTACTATTAGGAGAAACAAATGTTAAATTCAAAAAAGGTAAAAGAGGTGGCAAAAAAATTAGGAGCAGACCTTGTTGGAATTGCCTCTATGGAGAGATTTGAAGGAGCGCCAAAACAAATGGACCCACGGTACATCAATCCTGACGCAAAGGCATTGATTGTGATCGGCTTAAGAATACCAAGGGGCGCATTAAGAGGGATTGAAGAAGGGACATATTTTCTATCATATTCGTCGCAGGCGTATGGGAGTATCAATATGATTTATAATCCTTTTATTCTATACCATCTCACAAGGTTTATAGAAGACAATGGATACGAAGCAACACCAATTCCAAATGACTATTACAACTGGCCTGCGATTGAATATCATAATGGTAAACCCAAAGAAAATTGGTCAAAACCTGTTTCACCAGACAAACCTGCCCCTGATATTTTTATTCACTTCAGAATTGCTGCGTTCTGCGCAGGGCTTGGCGAAATCGGGTATAGCAAACTTTTGCTTAGCCCTGAATTTGGGCCAAGACAACGTTTTGCGTGTATTTTGACTGATGCACCGCTTGAACCAGATCCTATCTATGATGGCCCGAAAATCTGCGATAGATGTATGCTCTGCGCAAAGGAATGCTCAGCAAATGCCATAAGCACGACTGAAACAGTGAAACTAACAATCGCGGGAAGACAACTTGAGTGGGGAAAATTAGACATCGAAGCATGCACAAAAGGATTTCAGGGGATGAAACCATTTGACCGGTATAATCCTTTTATGGGGGAAGTTTCGCCTGTCATACTATATTCAAGAGCAATTGAAGGAGCAAGAGGTTGTATCCGCTCATGCATGATTCATCTTGAAAAACAAGGAAAACTCAAAAATAAATTTCATCAACCTTTTAGAAGAAGAACATCATGGCGAATGGAATAAAATTCTCTGTTGGATACCAATTGCTTGAACATGACAAACTTTTTCTGAACATTGTAAAAAAGTACAAACATAAAATTGAAGAGGTCTATTTTCCGTGGTTAAACCTTCCGGGAGGAAGAGGTCCTATTGCCGAAAAGTCCGGATATGTGAACTGGGAAGCACAGAAACAATTAGAGTATGAAATAACACAAATAAAAAAACTGGGTATCAAATTAAATTTGCTTCTCAATGCATCATGCTGGGGTGGTTATTCGCTTTCAATAAATCTTTCAAATATGGTGGTTTCAATTGTTGAATATTTATCTGAAGAAATTGGTATCGACTCAATTACTGCATTTTCGCCACTGGTAGCTTACACAATCAAGAAAAATTTTCCTGAAATAGAAATCAGGGCTTCAGTGAATATGAAAACCAGCTGTATCAGCGCAATGGAGCAATTGTCAGACATATTTGACAGTTTCATAATGCAAAGGGAATTTAATAGAAATTTTGAAGAGATACAAAAACTTAAGCACTGGTGCGATAGAAACGGGAAAAAATTAGGTATACTTGTCAATAGCGGCTGCATGGATTTCTGCGCAGTTCAAACATTCCATGACAATGTCATTGCCCATGAAACCGAAGTTTTCTCTAAAGCAAATGTAATGGAAGACATACCTGGAAACTGCTGGAGCTACTACAGAAAAAGTAAAAACTGGAAGAATCTAATTGCGAACCATTCCTGGATAAGACCAGAGGACATACATTATTATGATAAGTATTTTGAGGTTGTGAAACTTGCCACAAGAATCAACCCTGACCCTGAAAAAGTGATAAGGGCATATTGTAGCGAAAAATTCCATGGCAATCTTCTTGACCTTTTTGAACCCTCACACTCAGATCTTCTGTTTCCCTGCATTATAGATAATTCCAAATTCCCTTTTGGCTGGCTTGATAGGCTATTATCCTGCGATAAAAATTGCGAAAAATGTTCCTATTGCCAGGATGTGTTAAAAGAAGTCCTCGTAAATATATTTTGATAATGAAAAGCACAATTTTTAAAAAAATTTGGCTTCTGGCAACCGGCTATATAATTCCATCTTAAAATCAAAATATCCAATCCTAAAAAATCAAAGTATCATAGTTCAAAAAATGTGAAAATGTTTTTTAAAAAATTGCAGGTTGAGGTTCATTTTTTTCATTTGATTTCTGAAAGTGTTTTCCTGCACGCATTTGTTAACAGAGAAATATTGTGTCCGACTGCAATAAATTGAAAACCCTCTTCAATTCTCTGGTTTATCTGCGAACAGGTGGCAACCAGCCCGCAAGGAATCCCATTTTTTTGCATACACCCAGGATATATTTGATATTTTTTTCAACCTCTGGATGCGTCCTATTTTTCAAAAATCCCATTGAAGCGGCGAGGTCACTTGCTCCAATAAAAACGCAATCAATACCTTTGACGCTCAATATGGCTTCAATGTTTTTTCAGGGTATTTAACCTTTATAAAATGAATTCCAGGTGTTTCAAACGATAGGTCATAGACAGTCCCGAACTTTCTTCTGTCATCAAAAAAGACGCCGTGATAATTCGAGAACTTGATTTTTCTGTTTTCTATTTCAATTTCTATCTTGCCAATATGACCGTCATAAACATTGTCAAGGTATCTGATTCCTCTTGGTGAAACATTAAACGCTGCGCAACCCGGGTCGACCAGTGAAACACTCCCATCCAACTTCATATGGAGTTGTTAAAATCTTAAACCTCAGGTTAAATTGTTCTCCAGTTGCTACAATAGACGGAACAATTGCATATATTCCTGTCATTTTATTTTTGAAGTTTAGAAATTGTTTCTATTCCGAGTTGCTTCCACATCTTCTCGTCAAATTCAGCCATTCTTCCAGGACAATTTTTTCTCCTGCAAACCTTGCAACCATTGTAATCAATCTCTGCGGGAAATAAAATTCCAGAAACACTTTTATTTGGTATCATGAGACAACTTTCAGTCAGTTTTACCCCGATCAGTTTTTCCACATCACCGAAAAGAGAAAACAACTGTTTCTGCTGCTGAATCGGCCAGAGTCCGCCTTCACTTCCACCAGGAACCATTGTTGCAGTTTTACCAAGGAGAAATCGATTTTTTATGTATCCCATAAGGTTTTTTATTGCGATGTTCAAATAAGCTGCTTTTATTGTATCCCACCAGTATTCCTTCAGTAAATCCTCAGACAACTTTATTGAATCAAGTTCAGTCCCACATGTAGCTACATAAGGAAAACATCTGCCCACTTTCTCAAGATTTTTACTGAGAGTCATACTTTCGAATCGCACACCATTGATAACAACCCCATCCTTATCCCTTGATTCAACAAAACCCTCAAGATAAACCGCTTTAGGTCTCGCAATGTTTCTCGCAATTTCAAAAAGTTTCTTAAACTCCTCTTCATCGGCCAAATCTGTGATTTTAAGCTTCCTTAACAATTCACCATAGTCAACTTCATCCCCAAAATGCTCAAGTATTTCCATTTCATCTCCAGACAAGATTTTTAACAAAATATCATACAACACAAAAAAGATATTTTCAAAAAAACTTGACATAAAAAATATTTTGATTATCATATAGCCATATGGCTATAAATTCAATAACAAAATTGCATACATTTCTGCATGCAATATCAGACGAAAAAAGAATTAGAAGCCTCAAGATGCTGGAAATAAAACCATTATGCATCTGTCAGCTGACTGCTGTGTTGGAAATCAGGCAACCAACAGTTTCCAAGCATATGACAAAATTAAAAAAGGCAAACATTGTTTTTGAAAAAAGAATCGGTCAATTTACAGTGTATCTACTCAATAGAAAGCATCCATTTATCAACATATGGTGGGTAACGAGTTGCTTGATTGACAATAGCATTGTCATGAAAGATAAAAAAAAGTTGAATAAATTAAACACTAAAATTCCGTTAAAACTTGATAGCCAATCGGCTATGAATCAGGAGGATAGATGGCGCAAAAGATTAGACTAAAAGAGTGGCAAAAATTTTTTTTGATGGGTTTCTTTTTTTCCCTATTCTATTTTTTGCCTGTTGAAATGTTTAGGTTCAGAAATCCATTCTATGAAGCACTTGCTCTTGTAAAATGGTACGCAAGAGAGCATGTATTACTGTGTCTTGTTCCTGCTTTTTTTATTGCTGGCGCAATATCGGTTTTCATCAGTCAGGCATCTGTCTTAAAATATTTTGGACCTAAAGCAAATAAGATACTGGCTTACTGCGTTGCATCTGTTTCAGGCACAATTCTGGCTGTTTGTTCCTGTACTGTGCTTCCTCTTTTTTCAGGCATTTACAAACGTGGCGCAGGACTTGGGCCAGCTATCGCTTTTCTTTATTCAGGACCCGCCATCAATGTACTTGCAATCATTATGACAGCGCGCATCCTTGGATGGCAACTCGGACTCGCAAGAGCTATCAGCGCGATTACCATGAGTATTATTCTCGGGCTGTTAATGCATGTATTTTTTATTCGTGAAGAAAGGGAAAAACATGCCAGCGCAAATTCTTTGATTACTCAAAACGATGAAAAGCACGCCTTATGGCAAATAGTTCTGCAATTTGTTTTTATGATAGCATTTCTGGTATTTGCAAACTGGGCAGAGCCAAAAGCAGGTATTTCCGGGTTCTGGGCAGATGTATTTCGGATAAAATGGATTCTAAGCGCTTTTTCTCTTTTCGGCTTATTTTTTGTACTAAAACTCTGGTTTGATGGAAACGAAATTCAGGTCTGGATAGAAGCCACATGGGGATTTGCAAAACAAATCACTCCACTTCTGTTAATTGGCGTTTTTATAGCAGGACTTTTACTGGGCAGACCAGGCCATGAAGGAATTATTCCTTCAAAGTTTATATCAGGACTTGTTGGTGGTAATTCCTTATCAGCAAATTTTTATGCCTCCATTGTAGGAGCATTTATGTACTTTGCAACCTTAACAGAAGTTCCAATTTTGCAGGGGCTAATTGGTTCTGGAATGGGCAAAGGGCCTGCTCTCGGACTACTTCTCGCAGGACCTGCATTAAGTTTACCCAGTATGTTGGTACTACGACGCATTATGGGTACAAAGAAAACCGTTATTTACGTCGTGATGGTTGTTATAATTTCAGCATTCTGTGGCATAGTTTTTGGAAATATTGTAAAGTAATTTCTATGATCCCGGTTATCTATCGTAAGGAGACAGAACAACGGAAATGGTGAGAATTTGTTACAACATAAAAAACTAATAGGAGGAATTTATGAAAAAAATACAAATCCTGGGCACAGGATGCCCAAAGTGCAAGAAACTTGCTGAAAATGCTGAAATGGCCGCGAAGGAACTTGGCATTGAATACGAAATAGAAAAAATTACAAATATCAATGATATCATGAATTTTGGAGTGATGATGACGCCCGCCCTTGCCATTGATGGAGAGGTAAAAACATCAGGTAGAATCCCATCAGTGGACGAAATCAAGCACATACTCCAATGCAAAAAGTGAAACGAGGGAAAAAATGAAAAAAAAGTGTTGTTGCGGAGGTCCATCAATATTACTTTTCCCCTGTGCTGGTGGTTCGGATGTCGGCGCACTTACTGACAGGGTGGCAAGAAAATTGACGCAGGATGGTTGGGGCAGAATTTATTGCCTGGCAGGAGTTGCAGCCCATCTATCAAGTCTCCTTGAAAGTGCAAAGGCTGCAAAAAAGGTGGTCGCTATCGATGGTTGCCCTACCTTATGCGCTACAAAGGCATTAATTCACGCTGGTTTCCAACCCATCGGCATCTCGCTTAAAGAACTGGGATTTATGAAAGGGAATTCTCCAATAAGCGAAGAAAATATAAACAAAATATGCGATTGGATAAAGAACCACAGCCCAATAGAAAATGACGATTCAAAAAAATCTGGTGTTAGATATAAAATAGATTGCTGTGGCAATCCCGATAAGGAAACAAAGTAAAAAAGTGGAGAGAATGATGAAAAATAAAAAATCAAACATTTCTGAAATTATACTCGTTACAATTATATGTATTGCGGCTATCACAATAATCATTGTAAACAAAACGACAGAATCGAGATACAATCAAAAGATCGCTGCCAGCAGCAAAACTTATAACGCGCCAGAAGAAACAAAAAACACTCAATTGGAAACAGGCATAAAACAACCCGAACAAAAGAAAACTGAAAAGAAAAAAAACATTCCTAAACTCATTGACCTTGGGGCAGATAAATGCGTGCCATGTAAAATGATGGTGCCTGTTCTGGAAGAATTGAAAAATCAGTATCAAGGAAAACTTGAAGTGGAATTTATTGATGTATGGAAAAATTCAGAAGCAGGAGATAGTTATAGAATCAGGTTAATACCCACGCAGATTTTTTTGGATGAGAACGGAAATGAATTGTACAGGCACGAAGGATTCATGTCAAAACAGGACATCCTTAACAAATGGAATGAACTCGGATACAAGCTGGAAGAATGAGAATGTATAAATTTTTTGAATCCCTTTCGCATGCTATTGAAGGTTCTCCTGTCATTGCAGTTTCTGCATCATTTATATGGGGTATTTTAAGTATTCTCTTAAGCCCCTGTCATCTTGCAAGTATTCCTCTTATCGTAGGATTCATCAGTAATCAGGGGAAAATTACGACAAAAACCGCCTTTTATCTATCCGGTATTTTTGCGTTCGGAATATTGTTGACTATCGCACTGATTGGGTTTATTACTGCAGGATTGGGAAAAATGGCTGGAAATATCGGAGCTTCTGGTAATTATATTGTCGCAGTGGTTTTTGTAATTATCGGATTGTATCTGCTTGAAATCATCCATATTCCTTTTCTATCCACGTGCTTAAAACCAGATATGAAAAAAATGGGTATGTTTGCTGCATTTGTACTTGGCTTTGTTTTTGGTATCGCTCTTGGTCCGTGCACATTTGCTTATATGGCGCCAATGCTTGCGGTAGTATTTAAACTGGCTTCAACCAAATTTTTGTATTCCGTAGGGCTTCTTGGTGCCTATGCAATAGGACACTGCTCAGTAATTGTGCTTGCAGGAACATCCGTTAAAGGTGTTCAGAAATACTTAAACTGGGGAGAAAAATCCAGGGGAATCAGCATCATCAAAAAAATATGCGGAGCACTTCTGATCATTTGCGCTATCTATTTAATCATTACAATAAAATGAAAAAAATATTATTTCTTTGCACAGGAAATTCGTGTAGAAGTCAGATGGCAGAAGGCCTGGCAAATTATTATGGACGGGGCAAAATACAGGCATTCAGCGCAGGACTGAATCCCTCAATTGTAAATCCCTTTGCAATAGAAGTGATGGCTGAAATTGGCATTGATATATCAAAACATCGTTCGAAAAATCTTGAAGAATTTCTTGGTCAGCAATTTGACTTTATCATAACGCTTTGTGAAAGTGCAAAACAAAATTGCCCACTTTTCCCGGGAAAAGCAACAAAAATTCACTGGGATATCAAAGATCCAGCAGATGCCACTGGCAGCAAAGAAGAAATTCTAACAGAATTTAGAAAATGCAGAAACATCATTAAGGAAAAAATTATAGATTTTTTGAAGGAAGTCAATCCCGATTAATCTGTTTCAGTATTCTGGCTTGTATAAGAATAGAAATAACAAGGGCTACACAGGGAAAAATCAAGAATTGCATTATTCCTGAATTTAACATCACACCTGAAATAAGTGGACCAAAAACAGAGGCGATTCCGACAAGTGCTTCATTAATTCCAATATTGAAACCACTTTGTTTTTCATCGTTTATCGCATAGAAGACAGCGGCATAAAATGCGTGTCCAGAGTATATTCCAAGTAACCCGGCAAATAAGAAAATTCCAAAAGAATTTGCAAAAATCAGAGGCATTGTCAGGGAAATAATACCTGCACATTTCATTAAATTATGAGATAAAAAGTTATACCTTAGTTTTTGATAAAACGACGAAAAAAAACCGGACAGGGCTTGAAAAATAAAAAACACAAAAACAGCAGTTCCTGCCATTGATTGGCTAAAGTTGAAAAATGAAATTGTCAGTTTTGGCAGCAGATACCTGATGCCTGTGGTCACAAGGGTTACTGTAAAAATTTCAATCCAGGCAATCCGTGTATAGGATCTTATAAATTTCTCTGAATGCTGCTGTGCTGAAATTAACTTTGACATAGAACAATGGACGTTATTACCAGTATTTCGTGAGACAACTATTCCAACAATAATTAACAGAGAACAAATGAAAACTGGCAGTTGTGCATAAAAAGTGCCTGCACTTATAAAAAAGCCTTCAACGAGTGAACCAAACGCCATCCCGCTGCTCCACGATAGTGTATACAAAGCAGCAGTTCTGTAATGAGCAATGCCTGTATTATCTCCCATAAATAGCTGAAAACCAACAAAGAAAAATGACGAAACCAACCCTCCGGCAAACAAAAGGACAAAAAGTGGAAAAATGCTGTTACATGCATAAAAAAATACTCCAATAAAGATAAAACCCGCACAGGACGCAATCATAAAAGAAGAGGCATTTTTCTTATTAATAAATTTGCTTAAACCCAAACTTGAGAAAAAATATGTGATTCCCCAAACTGAACCGAGTGTTCCAAGAAGAACAGGTTTTGTGCCAATTTCCACTGCTCTGATGGCAGAAAACAGTAGCACAGCTGCTACAGAAAGGTCCATCAATGCAGGAAAGAAATATATCCATAGTTTGCTTTTTATTAATCTGTTCATTTTGTATCGGGTAGGTAAGCTTCCTGTTATCATTCAGTAAAGGAGATACTTTTTTCTTTTTTCAAGAAAATCAACAATCTGGCTGCTATACCATTTTTCAATGCTTAAATAATTTTCACCAGAGTCGATCTTCTTTCTGATTATGTCTGTACCGCACGCGTTGTCAAATGTGAAAATACGATTTTTTATATCCTGCCTTGAAAAATCAAATTGACCGGGATAAAGCTTTTTTAATACCTCCATAATCATAACTGCAGTCAGAAACGGTTTCACCTTATTTTTATCTGTAATAACAATTCTTGCACCCTGACAGAACTGGTCCTTAAATATACCATAGTATGGCTTAAAATAAAATGGGTGAAAATATACTCCCTCTATTTTTTTGCTATTTAATTCACTTGTAAATTTTTTTGCATCAATCCATGGTGCGCCGATAATTTTGAATGGAAGAGTATATCCGACACCAACACTCACCAGAGATAATTCGCCAATTACACCTGTGATAGGATAAAACCACGGTGTGTCTGACTCAGGGATATGTGGAGATGTTGGAATCCATGGAAGAAAAGTATCCTGCCATGTCATATTCCTTTTCCAGTTTTCCATTGGAACTACTGTCAGTTTGCAATTTATGTTGAGTTCTGAATTGAAAAATAAAGCCAGTTCACCTGCTGTCATCCCATGAACATAAGGAATTTCTGCAATTCCAATAAAAGATTTGAATTTTGGGTCAAGAACCGGACCATCCACAATAAGCCCATTTACTGGATTGGGTCTATCAAACACGACAAATTCCTTGTTATATTTTGCTGCCTGCTCCATTGCAAGTTTCATGGTGCTGATGTAAGTATAAGACCTTGAACCAATATCCTGGATGTCATAAACAATCACATCAATATCTTTCAATCTTTGTTCTGGAATTGATCTTGTCGAACCGTATAAGCTAAAAATCGGGATGCCTGCTTCAGAATCCTTTGTATCATCAATATTTCCCTGAACACCGCCAAAAAACCCGTGCTCTGGAGAAAATATGCACACAAGTGTCACATCTTTTACTTTCCTCAAAATATCAACAACAGAGTTAAAACTTGAGTCAATACCTGTTTGATTCGTAATCACACCAATCCTTTTGCCGCGCAGTATATCAAAATTTCTTTCCTGCAAAACTTCTAAACCGGTTTTCACTCTCTCTGCATTCAATAAGGCAACCAACTGCAAACAGAAGCAAAGTGCAAAAAAAATCTTCTTATATTTCATAATCATTCTGCCTTGAAAGCCATTTCTGGCGGTTCGTATGTCACCATCAAATCCTTGATATAAATTTCCTGTCTTTGTACTGGCTTATATTCTGTCAGGTAAAGAACCTTTTCAGGAACAGTAATAATAAGTTTTTTAAATTTCAGGGGGTACTTCACAACACCGTCTCCAGTATATCTCCACTGACTGCTATATGGCCAGTGATAACCTTCTCCAGGATAATTTCCTGGAAGTGGAAATTGAAGGTATCTCCATCCTTCAAAATTGATATAACTTCTTTGCCATGCATCATCTGTATTCCAATCACAGAGATTTGAAGTTTTCAATTGCGCAAACTCCTCTGGCTTAAACCAATCAGCCATCCATCTTGTCGGTTCACCCTCCTGTTCTGCTCCAATTGATATCCACCTCTGGCCAGAAGCATCTTCAAGTTCTAAAATTACTCTACCCCAACCGCCATTTCCATTGACCATCAAACCAATTTTTGTTGGTACGCCGGGTATCTCGATACCTGTTTTGTGAGAAAGCACTTCGTACATCGGTAGGTATTCTGAACCCTCTACTGGTAATTTTGGTGTTATCTGCAATACACTGGTTTCACCCTCAAAGTCATCCACGATTTTGAATTCAAAATTACCCTTCCTTCGTGGACAGTTGAAGTTATAAATCTCAAGTTCCCTGTTTTTTTCTTTTTCAACAATCCATTCATCAAGGTTATCAAGTCGCGAAATTAAGAAATATGCTGTCGGTTTCTTTTCTATATATGACTTACCTGCATTAATTTTTTCAGCTGCCTGATCAACATTAATAAAAACTGGTTCTGATGAAATATTTAAAAAAACAGATTTTCCTTCTGATTTAAAATTAGCTTCATTTCCTCTTGAACCCAGTAGATCAGCAGGAAATTTATGCCTGCAAAATTCTTCAAGCAACTGTGGAGCACCGTTTCCAAAATAAATTTCTGTCTTTGGAAAGTACTTCCTGATTGCTTTTGCTGTTTGTTCTGCAATGTTCCACATTTCCTTAAATTTCTTTTCTTCTGCTTCACTCAGAACATACTTTCTTCCAGTAAAAACATCTGGAACCCTCATAATATGTTCACCTGAAATTGCGTTTTCATGAAAAATCATCAATCTTTCAGGTGGCTTTACGGATGTATCAGTTTTTATTTTTTCAGCCAGCGCCTCTATTCCTTTTACATCCAATTTCATATCATTTCCTTTGATGATTCCATATTTTTTTCTCACCTCATCTGAAAATCCAAACATTCCGTACCTCAGGCCAGCTTTCACGTAAAGAGGTCCTACAACGTCCGGGTCATCGCATGTAAAATGTCCTCCGCAGAAATCCCAGGTTCCAAATGGTGACTCATGACGATACTTCCTATCATCAGGAGGTGATAGCGCAAAACTTGTATATCTGGTAAAAACTGACTGCCTGTTCACCTTGAGAGTAATTGCCAGGTCATAATAACCTCTCTTAGGAACCTGTAATTTCAATAGTACTGTTTTTGGGCCAAAATTTGGAATCTTGATATCAGAAATCGTAACAAATGTCTCATTTCCATAGTAATCTGTGGCTCTTGCTTCAATATCACATTGCCTGATA
>JBMFLH010000018.1:21736-28787 GCA_049971295.1 Candidatus Ratteibacteria bacterium
TGCCTGATAATTTACATTGAATACGGGTGCAAGTCAAGAATACAAATTATGCTATAATAATAAAGTGACAAGGAATCTGCAAGCCTTTAAATCTAACAAAGGAAGATTATGGAAATTGAGAAAGAAATGTTCTCGTTGAAAGATGTATTAAAATATCAAAAAGATGCCATCGTCAGCAGGGAAATTATTAGAAAAGAAACAGGAACCATCACACTGTTTGCTTTTGATAAAGACCAGTCATTAAGCGAGCACATCGCGCCTTTTGATGCATTTGTTTATGTAGTTGATGGTTCTGTGGAAATAAAAATATCTGGAAAAACCCATCTGGTAAAGAAAGGCTAGGCAATTATAATGCCTGCAGGTGAGCCACATGCATTAACAGCCATAGAAAAGTTTAAAATGTTACTTGTGATGATTCGTTCGTAGATTAAATTTTTAGTCATTTATATTCTCATCAATAAGGAAGGATTCTCTTCTGCACTGAGGACATATAATCTTAAAGATATGTGTCCTGTTGAGTGGTCCTTTTATCTTTTCTTCTGGAATTTCAGAATCTATCTGAAGTATTTGCTGATTGATATTCAAAAGAATTCCCTGCGCAAAACTTAAATGTCCTATCTTTCTGATAGCCCAGATTAAATGTTTTTTTGCTCCAATAATTCTTCCGCATCCCTGACACACAACCAGTTGATGTTCAACAAAATGACTATCTTCACCCTGTTTGAAATAAGCAATATCAAACTCTTTTGTCAGTTTTATTCCAAGTTTATCTGCAATGCAATTTGCTTCGCACTGGCCGCAAAATATACAAACACCAGAATAATGAGTTAATCTTCGAATACCAGTGTTTCCATCAACAGTGTCTTCCAGTTTAATGGCACCAGAAGGACACACAATCGCACACGCACCACATCCAACGCACTTCTCTGAATTAAAATGTGGTTTTCCTCGAAATTTTTCAAAAGGAACATGAGGTACACGGGGAAACTTTGTTGTGTACGGCTTCGAAATTAGACTCCTTATAGCCTCTCCGAGTTCTCTGATTTTTGGTTTTCTCATTCTTTAATCCCTGATTCGTTATCTTCTTTCAATTGATCTACAATACTTCCTTCCCACAAGTTAACCCCGGAAATATACGATGCCCTCGCAAGTGCATGTTCGGTTGTGGGCGAAATAATTAAAATAAAAACTAAACACAAAAACGCTTTTGCACCAATAGAGGAAAATCCAGCAACTACCATGGTACCGATAAGTATTAAACTTGTTCCCATCGCCACACATTTTAGAGATGCCTGAAGCCGATTATAAAGGTCTGGCAACCTGATTAATCCTATACAGCCAATGGCGTCAAAACAAACACCGATAAACATCAGTATCATTCCTATTGCTTCTCTCATAACACAATCTCCTAATCGTCGAATCCCCTATTCTCAAAAAACTTTGCCAAAGCAAGAACTCCAATGAAATTAAGCAGAATCCAGACAAGTGCTGTTGTTAAATAAAACTCTTTCCCTGTTTTCACACTCATAAAAGCGCCAAAAGCCACAATCATAATTCCGAGAATATCAATTGCAACTGCCCTGTCTGAAGCAGTTGGACCCCTTGCTATTCTGAATAAACATAAAAAGGTACAACATCCAAGAATTGCCATCAGCAACTCAATCATTCGAATATCCCTTTAAGAATTCTTTCAAATTTTCTCACAAACGCAGGAGTTATTTCTCCCTCTTTAACACGCTTTATGCATGCCATGTGAATATAGAAAATACCATTGTCTCCAATTTCAACAGTTACAGCACCAGGAGCGAATCCCATACAATTTGCAAGAATCGCAATAGCAGATTTTCTCTTCAATGTCGTTTTCACCTTAATAATCCCGGGTTTTATTGGCAATGATGGATGTAATACCCTCCATGCAAAGTCTATACTTGCATCTATGAAAGCAACTGCAAAGACTAAAACAAAATAAATAAACCATAGATATCTTTTTGGTTCAAAAAATTTATGTGGGGATTCTGTAAAAGAATCTCCAAAAAATAAACCAACGATACAACTAGCAACAATTCCAACAAATAAACTTTGATAATCAAACCCGCTGGGACTGAATGGCCATACAAGTAAAATCCAGATAACAAGCGCAACAATTGACAGTGTCAGTTTTTTCATTGTCCAAGCACCTCTGCGATATATGAGACCTGTCCACCCACAAGCGCATTTATCACAGGACCAAATATCCCATTTAAACCGCCTAAAAGCAAAAGTCCCGTGATAGTACAAAGTACAGCAAGAACGACCATTGGAATCCGCATCAACGATGGAACCTCGCCAATATCATCGTATTTATTCTCATCGTATTTTTTCCCATATCCAAAAAATGCATACCTTTGAATTTTTGTAAACGAGGCAAGTGTTAAAATACTCCCGATCACAGCCCATAAAGCAAATAACGGTCTGCTTGCCTGAATTGCTGCAACAATTATGACCAATTTGCTCCAGAATCCATTGAATGGTGGTATTCCTGAAATAGAAAGTGAAGCAATAAGACCAGAGCCTGAGGTAACAGGCATCTTTTTAATCAAACATCCAAGTTTATTCAAGTTGAGCGTGTCGGTTTCATATTCTACACTGCCAGCGTTAAGAAATAAAAGGGACTTAAACAGCGAGTGATTAAGAATATGAAAAATCCCTCCAAGCATCGCAAGTGGACTACCTATGCCAAAGGCAAGGATAATGTAACCAATCTGACTGATGCTGTGATATGCAAGAAGTCGCTTTAAATTCCACTGGCCAAGCGCCATTAACACTCCGATAATGATTGAAGATGCGCCCACATACATAAATATTGTTGAAACCAACGGAGTTATCCCGAATACATTATAGGTCAATCTTAACAGAAGATAAACGCCAAGCGACTTGATAATGCCTCCAGCAAGAAGCGCTGACACAGGTGCTGGCGCAGACATATAGGCATCAGGAACCCAGCCATGAAATGGAACAAGCGCGGATTTTGTTCCAAAGCCAACAAGGAAAAGGACAAAAGCAAACATCACCAGAACATCATTATTGCCACCACGCAAAATTTGAGATATATGAGCCATATTCAAAGTTGCGAATTTTCCGTACATCAAAGCAATGCCAAAAAGAATCAGATAAGAAGCCAGAAGGTTAATAACGAGATATTTGAATCCGGCTTCAAGATTTTTGTTACTACACCCAAACCCCACAAGAGCATAGGACGAAACAAGAGCAAGTTCAAGAAATATAAAAACATTAAAAATGTCGCCAGACAAAATTGTGCCGTTCATTCCTGTTATGCACAGAAGCAATAAGGAATAATAACGAAGTTTGGAGGTATAAAATCTTTCAATGTATTCCACAGAAAATAGCGTCACCATAAATCCTATAATGTTTACTATGACCAGCATCATACAGCTGAAACCATCCAGAACCAGAACAATTCCATAGGGAGCAGGCCAGCCACCTATTTTATACACAACTTCACGATTTAATGTCAGCAAAGAAAGCAAAAGCAAAGAAAATGTGGTCAGATTGGCAACAATGTCAGGGAACCATTTTGCCCTTCTACTCACAATAGGGATAAAAAACGCCACTGCTGCAGGCAAAGCTAAAAACAACGAAAGATTATTCATATATCATTCCTAATGTTTCAATCTGTTCATTTCTGTTATATCAAAAGTTCCATATTTCTGATAAAGTCGTATTGCAAATGCAACCATCAATGCCAGAATTCCAAGTCCGGTAACGATTAAAATAAGCACCATCGCCTGAGGCAATGGATCAACAGCGTTTTTTAACAACATATCAGAGTTCATTCCTTTTTCCAGCACAGGCGTGATTCCATTTTTTCTCCACCCCAGAAGAATTAAGAACAGATTAATGCTGTGTTCCATAATTAAAAAACCCAAAATAATCTTCACAATGTTTTTCTTGCACGTCACCCCGTACAGACCCACAAGAAATAAGACAAGACACAGTGTATAAATCATCGACTTTTCCCTTCCCTTATATCAAAAAATTCTGTTGAAATCAGTTTTCTTTTTCCCTCCATTTCGACAACCCTTCTCACAGCAAAAATAATAAACACCATAAATAAACCAGCGCCGATATTAATTGCTATCAGAACATTATAAAAAGATATAACCCCTGCGCTGAAAAGTCGAAAGTTTGCCGATGGACACATTTTCTCAAGGAAGTTTTCAAAGAAGTTTCCACTGTAAAAAACGCCTAAACTGGCAATTAATAAAAATAACAGAGCTGCCGCGCAATTAAGAATGTAAGCAGTGGTTTTACCAAGAAACCTTAACACAACATCCTTTCCAAAAGCAAGGGTCATCAATATGAATGTGCAGGCAAAAACGACCCCACCTGAAAAGCCGCTTGCAGGACTTATGTGCCCATACAGAGTGAGATACATACCGAAAAGAAAAATCAGTCCCATCACGGTTTTAGCAGTATTCTTAACAATTAAACTCATACCTGGATATTTGTTATCTGTCTTCATTGCTATCACCTTTACCTGTTTTCTTTTTTCTACTCTGCACCCTCATGATTGCAAATGCACCCCATATCCCAGCGAATAACCCACACAATTGTCCAAATGTGTCAAGACCTCTGTAATCAAAAAGGATTGCCGATAGTATATTGTTCGCGCCTGTTTCCTGAAAACCACAAACAAGATATCTATTGGATGGCGCTTCAGCCAGTTGAGATATTGCGGAATTGCCAAATTCAAAAAGATTATTAAATGCTTTGATACCAAATAGTAGTAAAACGAAAACCAAGGCAAGTGTTATGGTAAGTCCAAAAAATTCTCTATCGCCGTCAATTGTGATAAGGTCATGTCTGATTGTTGCCCTGATGAGTATGATGATTGTTAAAACCTCGACAACAAGTTGTGTGCTGGCGATATCAGGCGCACCAAGAAGTAAGTAACATATACTTGCAACGGTTCCAATCGCTCCAATAGATATCACAGCTGAAAGCAGGTCGGTTGTTTCAAGAGCAATAATTGCCCCTATAATCATGAAAAAAATCATCATACTGATAAGTAGTTCTACCATTTCTCATCTCTCCAGTTACAAAATTCTTCCATGACTCACCATCTGATAAAAATGTACAAAAATAATAGGGTTCCGAATAATATCCATGTTAAATATGTACCAAGTATTCCAGTATGAAGTACCCTGAAACCCTGAGTAAAATACAAAACTATTGATTTCAACACTTCATACAAATCTGTAAGTTTTTTTTCATTTGCCCTGTACATAACCTTCAAAAACCTCATATCCCTGATGGCATTGTAAAATTCTGTCCCTGATACCCTCATATTTTCTTCCTGCTTCTCCCCTCCAATAAATACAGGTGCAATTCTCCTTTTTTTTGGCACCATCAAAGGATAAATAATAAGTCCAAGTATTATTCCTGCAATAATCAAAAGCAATGGTAATTCCATGTTAAGTATGTACCCGCTATTTTCAATTCTGACTATTGGCATAATAAATTTTAACAATGGAACCTGGAAATAAAATAGACCAAAAAATAGACACAATAAAGAAAGAATAACCATTGGAACAAACATTGTCCAGTGAACCTCTTTAATATTCTTTTTCTCAATACTTACGGATTTTTGACCAAGGAAAACGGCATGAATAATTTTCATAAAACTTGCCAGCGTCAGACCACTTCCAATAAGTGCCATAACAATCCACAAAATCCAGGATGACTCACCACTTTTCCCTGCTTCAACCAACCCCTGATAAATCATCCACTTTGAAAAAAACCCATTAAATGGCGGTATACCACTGATTGCAAAAGAAGCAAAAAGGAAACTGAAAAATGTCACCGGCATCACTTTTCCAAGTCCACCGAGAGAATCCAGGTCTGTGGACCCCGTCTTTTCTTCAATGTTCCCTGCGCCAAAAAACAAGCAACATTTATAAATGGCATGGTTTATCATGTGAAAAAGTCCCCCGGCGATTCCAACTGGATTGGCACTTGCGATACCGAGCACCATATATCCGACCTGGCTGACTGCATGATAGGCAAGAAGCTTCTTCATATTGTGCTGGATTAATGCCATAAAAACAGCACAGACAATGGTCAATGCTCCTGCCAATCTCAATAAAAACCACATAGTTTCATGGTACGAAAAGATATTCAAACATACTCTTGCCAGTAGATATATTCCAAGTAGTTTATCAATCGAAGCAGGAAGAAACGCCATCACAGAGACTGGCGCATTTTCAGCGATTTCAGGTATCCAGCTATGAAATGGCATCGCTCCTGCCTTTGTAAAAGATGCAATAACAAAACACAAAAATCCACAGGTAGCAATCGCCCTATCAATTTCGATATTCATTTCATTAATATTCAAAGTTCCTGTTAGAATCCAGACAATGGCAATGCCAAAAATCAAAAAAGAATCACTTCCTCCAACTATAATGAATGACTTTTTCGCTGGATACGCAGATTCTGGCCCACCAAGATTAATCATCAAATAAAGAGTAATGGCAAGAATCCCCCAGAATACTGCCATCAAAAGTAAGTTATTTGAAAGAGCAGTTCCAATTCCACAAGCCACTGTCATCAACAAAAATCCATAATATCTATTGCTGAAATTTATATCCTGATTGTAGCTATACAAACTGACAATCAAGCCGAAAAAACTCACTCCAAGAAGTGTGACATTCGTCAACCCATCCCACATAAATAAATTGCCTGTCAAAACAGGTGTCTTACCAAAAAAGTAAATAAAATAACCAAATAAAACAAGACATACATCAAAAGCAATAGTCCACATAAAAAGTTTAAATTTCTCTGGAATAATCAAGCATAAGAGCCCTGAAACAAACGGAATCCCAATTAAGTAAAATATACCGATGTCCATTTATCTATCCTTAATACCTAATTGTTTTCTAATTTTTTTTGTTTTCTCATGAGATAGCCTGATTAAATCGTTTCCGTTAAAAACTTTCTTTTTTGTACCAGCATCATAAACTGATATAGCCCTTTCTGTACAGCAATAGCAGGG
>JBMFLH010000019.1:0-27464 GCA_049971295.1 Candidatus Ratteibacteria bacterium
AGGTTGTTGAAGACAGTTGAATCAGAGTGCAAAGACGTAAGGCAAAGCCAGCGATGAGTATGATTGATAGGATAATTTTTCTATATTTCATTGGCGAGTTGAATAAAAATCAACAGTGTCTTTTACGATTTGTTCAATTGACATGGAAGGTAAAAATCCCGTTAAACTTTTTAATTTTGAAATGTCGGGTACTCTTCTTGACATATCTTCAAACCCGCTTTGGTATATCGTTTCGGGTTTTATAAAAGCAATCTCAGAATTACTTTTTGTCAATTTTTTTACCAGTTGCGCAAGTTGAAGAATTGAAATTTCTTCGGTACTGCCCACATTAACGATCTCTCCATGCGCCTGAGTAAGAATTGAAAGTTTGATAAGTGCTGAAACAGAATCTTTTACGTGAGTGAAACACCGTGTCTGGCTACCATCGCCGAATATCGTGATTGGCTGGTTTGAAAGAGATTGCTTTATAAACCTTGGAAGCACCATTCCATATTTTTCTGTTTGTCTGGGTCCCACTGTGTTAAATAACCTCACTATGATGACTTTCAGGTTTTTTTCTTCTGCATATGCAAGCGCCAGGAATTCATCCAGTGCTTTGCTGCAGGCGTAACCCCACCTTTTTTTTGATGGGCTACCAATAATAATATCATCCTCTTCAGTAAACGGGATTTTTTTATTCTTGCCGTATACTTCAGAAGTTGATGTGAAAAGCACTGGTTTGTTATATTTTGCTGCTGCATCAAAGACATTTTTTGATCCTTCAATGTTTATTTCAATTGATTCAAGTGGTTTTTCAAGAACTGTTTTCACTCCCACTGAAGCCGCAAGGTGAAAAATAAAGTCCACCTGCATACACAGTTGTTCAACGATATAGCGATTCAGGATACTATCTATAAACAGATGAAATCCTGGATTTTTCAAATGATGTTTGATGTTTTCGATGGAACCAGTGGAAAGGTCATCAATAACAGTAACATCAGAAGTTGGGTCAGAAAGAAGTGCGTCAACAAGGTGAGAACCAATAAATCCAGCACCTCCTGTGATTAGATACTTCAATCTTTCCTCCTTTTGTGTTTTCCCAATGTCTGTAATCTTACAAGCATTATACCCGAAATTGAAAATTTTTGAAATTGACTGATAATAGCGCTGACTGTATAATAGATACAAAGGTGTATAAGTTCATTAAAAAGAGGAAAAGATGAGAAGAAAAAAACGGAAACTCAGGTGGCGATCAAAAAGGGCTAACCACAGAAAAAAGCCTTCAATGGGATGATGTTAAATAAAAAGCGAACTTACCGATGTTTCCTGATGTATTCTTTTTATGGCTTCACCAAGCAATTCTGCCACAGAAATAACAGTAAATATTTCAGGTAACGACTGGTGAGGAATTGTATCAGTCACAATAATTTCTGTAATTCCAGCACCTGCAAGTTTTGTAATTGCATTTCCTGAAAGAACTGGATGTGTGCAACTGACAAAAACTTTTGACGCTCCATTTTCAAGAAGCACCCTGGTGGCTTCAATGACAGTGTTTCCTGTAGAGATCAAATCGTCAACAATAATTACTTCGCAGTTAGAAACATCACCAATGAGATGGGTCGCTTCAACTGAATCAGGGTTGTCCCTCCTTTTATCTACTATTGCCATCCTTGTGTTGATTCTTTTTGCAAACGCCCTTGCCATTTTTACGCTTCCAACATCAGGTGCTACAACGACAGGATTAGTCAGGTTCTTGCTCTTTATATAGGTAATGATTACAGGGGCAGCAAAAAGATGGTCAACTGGAATATCAAAAAAGCCCTGAATTTGCGGTGCGTGAAGGTCCATAGTTAATATCCTCTGAGCGCCTGCAGCGACAAGAAGATTTGCTACCAATTTTGCTGTTATCGGGACCCTGGGTCTATCTTTTCTGTCCTGTCGCGCATAGCCATAATATGGTAAAACTGCTGTAATTCTACGGGGAGATGCCCTGCGGAAGGCATCAAGCATAATCAAAAGTTCCATAAGATTTTCGTTTACAGGAAAGCAGATTGGCTGAATGATAAATACATCCTTCCCCCTTGCGTTCTCTTCTATTTTTACTGAAATTTCACCGTCATTAAATCTTGAAACCTCCATTTGCCCCAGTGATTTTCCAAGAAACTCACATATTTTTTCTGCAAGGGGTCTATTAGCATTTCCCGTGAAAATCAGACAGTTATTCATTGTTTTCTCCTTAAACTTAAAATGTATTGCTGGGCTTTTTCCAGGTCTTCAGGGGTGTTAATTCCTATAGTTTCTTCAGGCCATGGGGTTGTCCACGTTGAAACTTTTCTTCCTTCTAATATAAAAATTTCAATCACATCAGTAAGATAGTACTCATTTTTTACAGGATTCGGTTTCACTTTTTTTAGAGCTTCAAAGAGAATTTTATTTGTAAAGATATAAACTCCAGCGTTAATTTCTTTAATCTGCTTTTCTTCGTTCGATGCATTGATTTCTTCAACAATCTTTATCACTTTGTTTGCCCTATCTCTTACAATTCTGCCATATCCATATGGCTGGTCAACAATGGCAGTAAGAATTGTACAATCAGCTTGGGTGTTTTCATGTGTTTCATTCAGTTTATTGATCGTTTCAAAAGAGAGAAAAGGCACATCTCCGCACAGAACAATAACATTTCCACAAAAATCTGAAAACTCGTTTTCTGTCATCATTACTGCATGACCTGTACCAAGTAGTTGTTTTTGTTCAACAAATATGACAGGTTCTTTTTTCAATTGTTCCATTACCTTTTCTTTTTGAAAGCCAACGACCACGACGATTTTTTTCGGGTTGCACTGCTTGATTGTGGATATTAAATAAGCAAGAAGGGGCTTACCGAGTATCTGAGTCAATGTTTTTTGATTTTCTCCGCCTAGCCGTTTACCGTAACCGGCTGCAAGGATAATTGCTGATATGTGATTATTCATTATTTTTTCAAGGTACCTGCCCGGCGAGGATTTGAACCTCGAACCACGGCTCCAAAGGCCGGTGTGTTACCGTTACACCACCGGGCAAAATCAATCAGTTATTTATTATTTTCTCTTCCGGTGGCGCTTTCTTTTTGCTGGTTGTATGCCTCAAGAATCTTTTTTTGTAGATAATCCCGGAACTGAGTATTTATTGGATGAGCAAGATCTTTATGTTGTTGTGGACCGGTTTTCTGATTTTTTTGTTCCGCATTTTTAATTTCTGCTCCGCACTGTCCGCAGAATTTATTTGTCACCGGATTTTTGAAGTTGCACCTGGGACATGGCTTCTGCATCTTTCTGCTGGGCATGGCGATGAAGAGGCCATTTTTCCCTTCAATAATCCGAATTTCACGGATTACGAATGAATTGTCAAAGGTCACCGACGCGTATGCGCGTAATCTGCTATTTGGTTTGTTGATTGGCGAAATTCTGGTTTCAGTAATTTCCATGTTGTTCCTCCTTTTACAGGCAAGTGCGATGACTTTCAAGTTTATAGTAACGCCAGTGCCGGATTATTTCCGGTTTTCTATCAAGAAGAAGCCGGTCCATTTTTCCTAAAGCATAAACACCTCCTCCTGACCCGGTCAGAATGAAACGTTTTCCGCTCCAGTCCTCAAGACATCTAATCGCTGTGTCAATTTCCGGGTAAATTTTTCGCGTCACCTCCTCCAGTTTGTTGAATAAAAATTTTTCCATTTGTTTTATGTCACCTTCTTTCCATGATGACACGAAAATTTTAATTCGTAAATGGGCTGATGTCAAATCACCTAAAAGTTCAGAAGAAAGATGATCGTAAATTAATTTCGTTGAGACCTGAAATTCCGGAACAAAAAGATGAAAGGACAGAGGGGGTAAATTTCCTGCAGGATGTATGATTTCACCCCTGCCTTCGATGATACAGGGGCCTTCTGTTAGAAATAGAGGTACATCAGAACCAATTTTGCTGCCGATGTTTATCAAGTCATTCTGCTGAAGCTGAAGTTGCCAGAGCTGATTACACCCTTTCAATATTGCTGCAGCGTCACTGCTTGCGCCGCCCAGACCACTTCCTGGTGGGATATGTTTTGTTATAACAATTTTTAATGGATATTTCTTAGCCCTATCAGGGAATAGTTGTGAAAGCTGATCAATAGTTTTTTTTACTGTGTTTTCTTCTGGTATCGACCATGGTCCTGAAAACTGTATGGAATGTTTCTTGTGTTTAAGAATCTCTATCTCATCTGTAAGATTTACCTTTTCCACAAGAGAGCAAATATTATGATACCCATCTGGTCTTTTTCCTGTTACCTCAAGGAAAAGATTAATTTTTGCTGGAGCCAGGACCTTTATTTTTTCCACGAACCACCTTTACCTGAGCGGGTTTGAGAAGTTTGCCGTTGATGGTATAACCGGGACGAACCTCTTCAATGATTTCACCTTCTGGTTTTTCGTTTGTTTCAACAATTTCAACTGCTTCGTGAATCATTGGATCAAATAGTTTTCCCTGTGTTTCAATCTTTTTCACTCCCAGGGATTCCAGCAATGATGTGAATTGCTTTTTAAGCATGACAAGACCGTCTGACACATTTTTGTTTATCTCCTTGCTTGAACAAACATCGTTTACAACCTTTTCAAAAATTTCATCAAAGAAAAGGAGTTTTTCGGCAAAAGACGCCTGAAGAAATGCACTGAATTCCTGTTTTTCTTTTTCCACTCTTTTTCTGAGATTTTCCATTTCAGCAGCCAGCCGTGCCGCCCTTTCCTTCCATTCTGAAACTTCTTTTTCCATATTTGTAATTTTTGCTTCAAGCGCCTTGCACTCGTTTTCCATTTGCTTTGCTTTACTTCTGAAGGCAGCAATTTTCCTGAAATCCTTTTCCCTAATATGGATAATTTTTTCTTTGTTATTGTTGTTCATGGGCGTCATCTGATTAACCCCATTCTCCACGGTGGCCAGTAAATGAACAATGCCTTGCCAACGAGATTTTTTGAAGGAACAAAACCCCAGTATCTGCTATCACGACTGTTGATACTATTATCCCCCAACACGTAATAAGCAGAGGCAGGAATTTTAATTTCTTCATGGACTCCATATGAAGCATCAATATCGCTGTAATAGTAGAGGGCAGTTGAGACATAATCCGGCTGTTGCATGTTTTTGCCATTGATGCATACATGGCCATTTTTTATTATAAGAGATTCCTTTGGAAGACCGACAAGTCTTTTAACGAAATATTTTGAAGGGTCTTCAGGGTACTTGAAAATAATTACCTCCCAGCGATGGGGTTGCCTGATTTTGTAAATGATTTTGTTGGCAAGGAGACGGTCATGAATCTTTAGAGTGGGTTTCATTGATTCGCTTGGAATGACAAATGCCTGAACAAAAAATTGCCTGAGAATCAATACAAAAACAATAGCCCATACCCACGAAAGAATTTCTTTTTTTCTTTTCTGCATCTTTGAATACGACTGTAATTTTTCTTTGTTCTTGTTCTGTTTCATATTATTTTAAGATGTTTTTGTTGTTATCTTGGTTTCATTTTTCACAATTAACCGGTTATAGATTTCGCTGTATTTTTTCACCATATCCGTGGCCGAAAATTTTTCTACCTGATTTTTCGCATTGTTTCCCATTTGAATGCGCATGTTGTGGTCCGCAGCAAGCATCAGAATGGAATTTGCCAAATCTTGTGGGTTACCTGGTTCAACCAATAGTCCAGAAATCCTGTGTTGTAAAATTTCAGGCAAATCTCCAACTTTTGTCGCAATAATGGGTTTTCCGCATGCCATTGCTTCCAGCGCAATAACCGGGAAACCTTCCCACAGAGATGGAATAACGACAATGTCAAATGTTAGTATATAATTATACACATCTTCCACAAAACCATGAAATTCGAAATTTTGCATAAGATGGAGATGTTGAATTTTTCTCTTAAGTTGATGTTCAAGTGGTCCTTTCCCCAGAATGATAAACCTGATATCCTTTCTTTTCTTACATACAAGGGCTGCAGCATCAATAAGAATTTCATATCCTTTGGCTTTTCTTAAATTACCGACTGCACCAACATAAATTCCTGCGTGCGAGATACCAGTGGCATTTCTTAATTTTTTTTCCACTTCTGCTAAGTCAATTCCATTTGGAATGACAATGATTTTTTTCTCTGGAATATGTGCCTTTTCAATAAGAATTTTTTTCCCTGCGTTTGAATTAGAAATAAACGCAGAACAAAAAATCGTCGCAAATTTTTCAATTCTCCAGTGTATGAGTTTTTTCCAGACATCAGTACTTCTTTGAGAACAAACAAGAGGTCTCCAGAAAAAAAATCTCAACAGCCCGGCAAATACATTTCCGGCAAAAAGAAAACCATGCAGCAGGCAGGGTTTTTCCTTCAAAATAACGAAAAAAAAAGTTTTGAAAATCGTGCAAAGCGGTCTTTTTTTTATATTCAGAATATGATGTTTTATGTGATAGATCTCAAGCAACTTATGAAACGGACCCTTTCCCTGTAATGTTAATATAATGGGTTGGTAACCATAATCAGATATTTTTGTTGCCAGCATCACTACCATTTTTTCAGTTCCACCTATGTCTTTGCTCGGTAAAATATAAAGGATTTTATTTTTCATAGTATGGGTGATTTCTTGGTTTTACACCATTCTGGATTCTTTCGAACGCCAGTATCGCATTCAGGACAGGGTCTGGAAATGTTTCCACGAATATCTTTTTTGAATCAAACAAAGGGAAAATACTTCTATCAGGTCCTGCAATAATTCTTGCATTTTTGAGTTTTTCTGATAATTGTTCAATTGTACATGAAGAAAATTTTCCGTGTTTTTTTCCCATGGAAGAGGGTTTTCTAAAAAAGCCAAAGTGAACAGAATTTCTTACTGAAGGAAGAAAGACACTAACATTGTTTTCATTTTTCATCTGGTATGCCATTGCTTCAAGACTGCTCAAACCGAAGACTTTTGTTTTATCGGCTATAGCAAGTCCATATGCAACAGCAAGGCCAAGTCGTACCCCTGTCCAGGAACCAGGTCCGGTGGAGACAATAAAATATTCAAATTGTGCAACTTCTAATCCGGTTTTTTTAAGCATTTTATCAATTTCTGGAAAAATTTCAGCACTTGTATCCTCGCTAACCCAGATTTTCTTTGCAAGAACCTTTTGATTTTCCAGCACAGCGATACCTGCGCGCCAGGTTGAGCATTCAATGGAAAACAGGTACATGGTTTAAAGTGTGGAGTTCAGTATTTCAGTTAAACTTTTGCTGTCTATTGGGAAATTTTTATCAAGCGTTTTTTGTGAAATGAGCTCTACTGTTCCTGTTCCAAGTGGAACTTTTCCTTTCATAAGCAATGGAAGTTTTTCTTTATCAGCAGAAATTGAAACAAAGAGTTTGCCCTTTCTGAAGATTGCCTCATCTTCTGATGCTTCTGATTGAATCAGCCAGTAATCCCTTTTGCCAACGATAAAGTTATCAATATTTTTTTCTATGAAAAATAAGTAGATGTCAGTAATTTTCGTAATGCCAACTGGCATTTTTGAAGATGGCATCTGTTCTCCAGCCATGCCCCTGATGGCATAAAGCGCTGATAGCCCATCAAACAGGATACCAGAAAAATTTACCTTTCCTGATTTTGCACCATACTGCTTGCCGTCTTTATATTTTTTCACTTCATATGAAAGGGTTTTTGTTCGGTGGTCAATAATACTTCTTGTAACCTGGCTTGTTGTTGATGACGCAGAGTACTGATAATAGTAAAATGGAAGATTGGTCTTGCTATCGATATATGAATCAAACCTGTTATATCCACTACCAAGTTTTGTCCAAATTCCTTCTGGTACAGTGAGGCCAACAAAGTGATAAACATCCTGATTATCGATTTTTTCTTTTTTGCATGCCAGAAGCAATTTTCCAACATTTGCAAAATTCCACTTTATCCTGAAGACAAGGCACTCTCCAGGAACCATCAGAAGCGGACTTTTTGATACAGTAATTTCTGGGATTTTTTTCTTCTCTGGGACCTTCGTAATCACTGTACATTTTTCTTCTAGAGGTTTTGATACAACGGTTTCTGTTTGATTTGAAACACATCCCTTCAGATCAGTATCAGAAGATGACTTTTCAAAGTTCATGGCAGGTTTTATGGCGGGTTTTTCAACAAATATCTTTGTTTCACTGATTGGTTCGTATTTCTCAGCAGGAGTCATTATCACCATAGGAATGGTTTCTTCTGAAATATTTTCTGCCGGGATGTTCTCTATTTTTTTGATAACAATGTCTCTCTTTTCTGAGCAACCGCTAATAAATAAAACCAACAGAATTATCAGTATCGTTTTGTATTTCATTTTCGGAATCTTTGATAATTTATTCTATCATAAGACGCTTTTCAATGCCAGAAGTTTATTTTCCGTCATTCATAATTTTATACATTTGTCATTTTGTTGACAAGTGTGTGTTGATTTTGTATGCTTTTTCTGTCAAACTGAATAATGTTAATTCTCAAAAAGGACCGTTGATGAGAACGGCCAAGTGGATTACCGATATAGAAAATCTTGCAAAGAATGCGGGGCAATTCAAAACAAAGGACCTGATTGCCCTGGCAAAAAATTCAGGTATGAGTGTTTCACGTGCAACAGTGTATCGCGTGATAAACAAACTTTATAAAGCAGGAAAAATTGTTCAGATATCACATGCCAAAGAACGATATTTTGAATTTATTGGTCAGAAAGTTCATTATCATTTCAGGTGTAAAAAGTGCGAAAAAACGATGGAATTTTTTTCTGATAAAATAGAAAATTCTATCAAGGAAAGTGTAAACAAACTTGGAATTTTAATGACCGAACAAAAACTCATCATAGAAGGCATTTGTCGGAAATGTTGCAAAATTAGAAAATAGAGTGATGAAAAAATTGCTATTGACGGACTTCTGATTTTTCCTGTTTCAACCTGTTAACAACTAACTGCGCATTTTTTATTCTTTCTTTTGTTTCAGGGTGGTCGCGCAGAAAAGTCAATGGAATAGAGGGTTGATTTTTTTCAAGTTCTTCCATTTTTTTGAAAAATGAAATCATTCCTTCAGGGTTAAATCCCGCGCGATAGGCATATGTCATTCCAAGGGTATCTGCTTCTATTTCCTGATCCCGACTGTATTTCAGCATGGAAAGAGTGAACACAGTATCTGCCACCTGTTGTATGGCTTTCTGTCTTCCTGAACCAAGTAGAATACTTGCGGGAATGGAGTAGAGAATCTGTTTTTCAAGACGGTGAACTCCGTCTCTATTGCAGATATGGCCGATTTCGTGACCAACAATACAGGCAAGTTCATCAGGAGAACTTATCTGCTTTAACAACCCGGTATACACATAAACAAATCCTCCGGGAATAGAAAACGCATTTACTTCTTTGTTTTCTATTACCCTGAATGTATAGTTGAGATGACTTCTGTCATTGTTTCTGGCAACGCGAGCGCAAATGCTTGTAAATCCCGAAAATACCTTTTCAGGATTTTCGACAATTTTGAACTGAGAACAAATTTTTTTATCCAGAGCAATACCCATGTCTATTTCATCCTGCTCTGTGTACACAGTGGTTTCCTGTTTTCCTGTTACTGGATTATAGTAAGTGGCACATCCAGACAACAAAATTACAGAAATCAGTCCAAGAAAAATGACAAATTTTTTCATATCACCCCCTGTTATTTACCAATGCAGAATCTGTTGAAAATTTCATCAATGACCTGGTCAGAAATGTTTTTTCCACTTATTTCGTCAAGACAGATGACACTATATCTTATCATTTCAGCAACAATGTCTATGTTTTTATTGCTGGTTTCGTTCAATTCTTCAAGTATACTTATGGCTTTCTCAAGCGAGTTTTGCTGCCTGACATTGAGAATGAACTGCACATCATTTATACTGCACATTCCTGAATAAATCTTTTTCATAATTGCTGAGTGGAGATGATTCAGTCCATGCCCGGTGAGGCAGGATATTTTTACAATGTCTGAGTCAGCAGTATTTTCACGCAGAATTTTTTCATCCAGTCGGTTTGGAAGGTCGCATTTGTTGATAACAATGATATGCGGCCTATTCTTTGCCTCTTTTAGAATCAGTAGGTCAATCTCTTCAATAGGATTGGATGAGTCAAGAACAATCAGTACCATATCAGCCTTTTTCATCCATTCTTTTGCGCGTTCCACGCCAATTTTCTCAATGCCTGAACTGTGATACCTGATGCCTGCTGTGTCAACCACTGTGAATGGAATACCCTGAATGTTGATGATGGCCTCTATTGAATCTCTTGTGGTTCCAGGTATTTCAGACACAATTGCCCTGTCTTCTTCAACGAGAAGATTGAGCAAACTGGACTTCCCAACATTTGGTTTTCCTGCAATTGCAATTTTTATGCCCTGTGTGAAGATTCTTCCTGCCTGGCCCGTTTGCAAAACCTGTTTCATTTCCATAATCATATGATCCAACTGCTGGTATAAACTATCATTTGAGACTTCTCCGTAGTCCTCTGAAAAATCGATTTCATAATTAAGAAACGTAAGAATATCCATCAACCTTTTTCGGAATTCAGAAATTTTCATAGAAAGAGAACCAGTAAGTTGATTCACTGCTATTTCAAGAGATTTTTCGGTTTTTGCATTAACAATTTCAAGAATACTTTCTGCCTGAGACAGGTCAATTCTTCCATTGAGAAATGCCCTTTTCGTGAATTCACCTGGTTGTGCAAGGCGTGCTCCATGTCGCAAACACAGTTCAATAACTGACTTAATGGCCGCCAGTCCTCCGTGACACCCAATTTCTGCCATGTCTTCTCTGGTATAGCTGGAAGGAGATTTCATCACTGTGACTAGTACTTCGTCCACGATTTTTTCACCGTCCACAATATATCCGTATCTGACTGTGTGTGTTTTCCATACAGTTGGTAGTTTTCTTCGTCTACCAGGTTTGAAAATCTTTTTTATAATCTGAAATGTTTCGGGTCCACTGAGCCTAATAATGCCAATCCCGCTGATTCCGTACGGCGTTGAAAGTGCACAAATGGTATCTTTTTCCATGGCAATTGTTGTGTTATACTATTTTTATTATACCGCAACTTTTTTTTACTTTTGAACATCTAATAAAAACAAGAAGTTAAACAGGGGGTTAAACCATGGCGGCAAGAATCAAAAGTTACTTTCTACTTGGAATTCTCAGTGGATTATTTGTTTATATTGGAAGTTTGTTCGGGATTGACTGGATGATTTTTGCATTTGTTATGGCTCTGATTATGAACTTTGTCTCTTATTTCATGGGCGATAAAATTGTCCTTGCGATGACGAGAGCAGTGAAAGTGCCTGAAGACCAGATGCCACGACTTCACAGGATTGTTAAAGAAGTCGCAATATCTGCAGGCATACCAACACCAGCAATTTACATAATACCCTCTGGAAGTCCAAATGCTTTTGCCACTGGAAGAGATCCAGCACATTCTTCGATTGCTTTCACTCAGGGAATACTTGAACTGCTTGATGAAAGTGAATTGAAAGGAGTTATTGCGCATGAGATGTCACATATTAAAAACAGAGATGTCCTTGTTGCAACAATTGCAGCCACGATTGCAAGCGCCATTATGATGATTGCACGAATGATTCAGTTTGCCGCGATTTTTGGTGGGGACAGTAGAGATTCAGAGCGTTCTGGTAATATCTTTTCTGTTTTTGCCATGATTGCGTTCGCAATTCTTATGCCCATAATCGCAACATTGATTAACCTTGCAATTTCAAGAAGCAGAGAATACCTGGCGGATGAAACAGGAGCAAAGCTTATTCATAATCCTTTTGCGCTTGCAGGCGCATTGAGAAAACTCGCAAGAGGTGTGTCTGTTGCGCCCATGAATACTGTGAATCCATCAATCAGTCATCTTTTTGTCGTGAATCCATTTTCCGCAAAATCTTTTCTCAATTTGTTTTCCACGCATCCGCCGATTGAAGAAAGAATAAAAAGGCTTGAAAACATGTCATTCTAACGACCGGTTGTTTTTTTCAAACCATTTTACAACCGCATAAAATCTTTCAGGTTCTACGCTGATACCATCAGCGAAAACACCAAGAACAAAGTTTGCCTTCCTAAGTCGTGGAGTAATAATTCTGTCAAGGGCAGCAGGGATTTCTTCAATATCACTCAGAATAAAAATAGAAGGGTCAAGGGTACCGATAATAATGGTATCTTCGCCAAGAATATCCAGAGCAAGTTCCCATGGGGTATCTCCTGTTGGTGGTGGTGTGAGAGCATGAATACCATCGCATTCAGTTTGTTTAATAAGCGGAAGAATATTTTTTACATGACCACACATGTGCAGAATTGCTGTTTTTCCTGCTTTTTTTACTTCTTGAACAAATTCATACTGATGAGGCATGTTAAATTCTTCGTAGATTTTCGGGCTGATATAATAAGTGCTTGTATTTTCAACGAGCATTATGCACCAGCAGGGATCCTGGGCAAGAATTTTGAATGCTTGTTTTTCAACATTGTGCATCGTATGAATAAGGTTTTTCATCTCATCTGAATAATCGTGGACAAGGTAATAGAAGTTGGCTGTACCCATATCAAGTTCTAGCAACCTTGGGATTGTTGAAGGTCCCCAGAATCTTGTTATGACACCAGAACTGCCAATCAGTTTTTTTAATGTGCTGTATGTTTGAGAATCATCATGTGGAATGAAGTATGCCTGTTCCCACATTTTCGTATAAATCTTTACCGCTTCAATGGAATCAACAGGATATTTAATAGGATGTCCTCCTTTGCCATAGATTCCCGTTAGATTTCCATAGCGAGTAAACCATTGTCTTACTGGTTTCTCGTTTTCCTGACGGCTTTCCTCCCTGACATACTCTGGCCATTTTAATTGTGGGGATTTGAATACAAATGGGGTATTCCATCCATTTAGAAACATGATGTCGCATCCAATATGCTTATAAAAATCAATCCCGTAATTGCCGCGCAGGTGGTCTGGTAAAAGATTCAAAGTATTGTCGTCAACCAGCGCTGTCCAGGAGAGAGAACCATTTGCCCTTTTGTTAAAAATTGCCAGAAGTTTTTCCTCTGATGTCATTGTTTTTCCTCCGGTTTATTATAACGCAGAATACAAGGGCGTGAAATATTTATTTTTGACACCTGAACAGGGAAAAGATTATAATATAAAAAAATAAGGGGCCGTAGTTCAGCGGATTAGAATGCCGGACTGTCGATCCGGAGGTCGCGGGTTCGAACCCCGTCGGCCCCGCTAAAATTTTCAAACTAACAGGGGTGAGAATTGAGCGAGTGAGCCATACGACCAATTTTTCATTTATACAATCATCCATATGAACAAAAATCCTGACAATAATCTTGAAGCATTAAGGCACACGGCATCGCATATTCTTGCCCAGGCAGTAAAAAGGTTATACCCGGACACAAAACTCTGTATCGGTCCAGCGATTGAAAATGGTTTTTATTATGATTTCTACAGGAAGGAACCATTTACCCCTCAGGATCTGGAAAACATTACATCTGAAATGAAAAACATTGTGAAGGAAAATTTGCCTGTTGAAAGGATTGAATGTGACAGAAAAAAGGCAGAAGAAATTCTTAAAAATGAACCTTTCAAACTTGAGATTCTTTCAGAAATTCAAGCCGAGAAGGTTTCTTTTTATAAACAGGGTGAATTCATTGACCTGTGTGCTGGTCCTCATGTATCATCAACAGGCAAAGTGAAACATTTTAAGTTGACCGGTGTCTCTTCTGCTTACTGGAGAGGCGACGAAAAAAGGGAAAGCCTTCAGAGAATTTATGGCGTTTGTTTCCCTGAAAAAGAACAGCTTGACCAGTATTTGCTGACCATAGAAGAGGCAAAAAAACGAGACCACAGAATTCTGGGTCCTGCCCTGGGTTTATTTTCTCTTCAACCCGATTTCGGACCAGGGCTGGTTTACTGGCATCCTGCAGGCGCCACAGTTAGAAAGATTATCGAGGATTTCTGGAGAGAGACCCATCTTGAAAGAGGGTATCAACTTTTGTATACACCTCACATTGCAAGTATTTCTTTGTGGGAAAAGTCAGGACATCTTTCCTTTTACAGAGAAAATATGTATCCGCCAATGGATATGGGTCAGGGGATTTCTTATCAATTGAAACCCATGAATTGTCCTTTTCATATTCTCATCTATCAGACAACCCTGCACAGTTATAAAGAATTTCCAATACGATGGGCAGAGCTTGGTACAGTGTACAGGTACGAAAAAGATGGTGTTTTGCACGGAGTACTCAGGGTCAGGGGATTTACTCAGGATGATGCTCATATTTTTTGCAGGCCAGATCAGATAGAAAGTGAAGTTGTTGAAGTACTCGAACTTGTAATGTTTTTTCTTTCAAAATTTGGTTTTACTGAATACGAAATTTATCTTTCCACAAGACCTGACAAATTTGTTGGTTCTGTTGAAAACTGGGAAAAAGCGACTCAGGCACTTGAAAATGCACTTAAGAAAAAAAACCTTGAGTATCAAATAGACCCTGGGGAGGGAGTGTTTTATGGACCGAAGATTGATTTGAAAATACGGGATTGTCTGAAGAGAACATGGCAGTGTTCAACGATTCAGGTTGATTTTAATATCCCGGAGAGATTTGGTTTGAAATATGTGAATCAGGAGAATAAATTTGAAAGACCTATCATGATACACAGGGCGGTTATGGGCTCACTGGAAAGATTTTTTGGCATACTGATTGAACATTACAGTGGAAATTTTCCTCTATGGCTGGCGCCTGTGCAGGTGAAAATTCTGACGGTTGCAGATAGATTTATACCTTATGGAGAACAGGTGGCACAATTGTGCAGGGAAAACAAAATAAGAGCAGGACTTGATATGTCTCAGGAATCTCTGAATAAAAAAATTCATATGGCAGAGAATGAAAAAGTTCCAGTGATTGTGATTGTTGGAGAAAAAGAACAATCAACAGAAACTGTTGCCGTCAGATTGCATAAAAAGGGGATGAAAGGCATTTTGCCATTAGAAGAATTTGTGAGAAAATTGAAGGAAGTTGATATAAATAAATCCACGGAGATAAACTTTTAATTTGTCAGAATCAAAATTTTTTGTATAATAGTATATGATGAAAATATGAGGAAAAGGAGAAAATATCGACCCACGCAGGTATAACATTAATTATAGAATAAGGGCATCTCAGGTGCGTTTGATTGGAGAAGACGGTCAGCAGATTGGGATTGTGCCGAGAGATCAAGCCATAGCAATGGCAAAAGAACGTCTGATGGATCTGGTGGAACTTGTTCCAAACGCAAATCCTCCTGTTTGCAGAATACTTGATTTTAAACGTTTTCTTTACGAACAGAAGAAAAAAGAAAAAGAAACAAGAAAGAAACAAAAAACAGTTCAGATGAAAGAAATCCGTCTGAGGCCTGAAATAAGTGAACACGACTATAATTTCAAAAAACAACATATAGAAGATTTTTTAAAACAGGGGCATAGAGTTAAAGTTTCTATATCGTTCAAAGGCAGGGAGATACTTCATAAAGAACGGGGTTACAGTATATTGCAAAAACTTATCAATGACCTTGGACCTATTGCAAAGGTAGAGAGGAGTCCGCGAGAAGAAGGTAGATTTCTTAATGTAATTCTTATTCCTTATTGATTAAAAAAGGGAGTTTTTATGCCTAAACTTAAAACAAGAAAGTCTGTGGCAAAGAGATTTAAAATCACAGGAACAGGAAAAGTATTACATTACAGGAGTGGCAAAAGCCATATCCTGACAAAAAAGAGCTCAAAAAGAAAAAGAAGACTTGCGAAACCAAAACTTCTTAAAGGAACTCAGGCAAAGATGATAAAGAAGATGTTGCCGTATTCATAAACACAGGAGAAAAAATGCCAAGAGCTACAAATAAACCAGCAGGAAGACACAGGAAGAAAAAAATTCTCAAACTTGCAAAGGGATACAGACAGGGTCGTTCAAAGCAGTATAAAAGAGCAAAGGAATTTGCAGAAAGAGGTCTTACCTACGCATATCGGGATAGAAGACAGAAAAAAAGAGATTTTCGAGGTCTTTGGATTACGAGGATTTCTGCTGCTTGCAAAGCAAATGGTATCTCATATAGCACATTTATTCACGGACTAAACTGTCTTGGAATCAACATAAACAGAAAGGTGCTTGCAGAAATGGCTTATAATAGCCCAGAACAGTTCAATCAAATAATTCAGCAGATCAAGGAGGTGACACAGGGTTCTGCTAAAACTTAGAAACACTATTTTTCTTCTTATCGCAGGTTATCTTGTCTGGTTAAATGTATCCTTCCTCAAAGGCTACCAGCACGAAAATATATATTATCTTGTAGCTCTTGACCTGATAATCATTTTTGTGCTTGTCGTGGGCATAATTAGCAACATCCTGTTTAATTCAAAAATCACTTTACTGACAAAAGAAATTGAACGACAGAGGTTGATGATTAACGATTATGCGATGGAATCAGCGCTTTTCATCGCAATTGTGGAAATGATGGAAATTTTTGGCAAGGACATTTCTATTGAAGAAACCCTTCAACGGGTTACTCAGAGTATCAGTAATTTTTTTAAAAATGAAACGATCATTGTGCAATTGTTTGGCGAGCATTTTTTTCAGGAAATAAAAGGGGAAAATCTAAATCTTCCAGAGGAGACATTTGAAGAGATTGCAACAAATCAGTATCCTATTCTGATAAACAATCCTGGTTCTTTTCCAAAATACAGGTTTCTTGAAGAAAAAGGTATTTCTTCTTTTATCCTTGCACCATTGACAAGTAAGAGAAATCAACTGGCAGGTGTAATAGGAGTTTTTTCGAAAGATAAGAGAAATTTTACGCAGCGAGACCTTTCTTTACTCAGAATGATATCCATTCCAATTTCACTGATACTTGAAAATGCAGAATTGATGACACAGACACGTCTTTTATCAATAACCGACCCACTGACTCATCTTTACAATAGGCGACATTTTGTTGATTATTTGAATAAAATCATCAAGCAGGCAAGAGAGAAAAATTTCAGTATGTCTCTTGCAATGTGCGATATAGATTATTTCAAACATTATAATGATACAAATGGGCACCTTGCAGGTGATAGGGTTTTGAAGGACATTGCCGGGATTCTTCATCAGAATGTCAAAGGTGCAGATATTGTGGCAAGATATGGCGGAGAAGAATTTGTGATTGTTTTTCCAGAGACCGACAAAAAGACAGCATACAGAATATGTGAAAACTTAAGAAAAAAAATCTCAGAAATAAGATTTCCTGGTGAAGAAAATCAACCAGAGAAAGATCTGACAATAAGTTTTGGTGTTGCCTGTTTCCCTGAGGATGCGCAGAGTTCTGAAGAATTAATTAAGAAAGCCGATGACGCTCTGTACCAGGCAAAAAAACTTGGCAGAAACAGGGTTGTTGTGAGTGTTAATCAATTGTGAATATTTCTTTCAATTCAATAATTCTGAAATCTGGAACTGTCTCCATTTCTTCCATAGTATTGCATGTCAATTTCTGGTATATGACCTGTGAGACCTGGTATTCCTGAAGGTATTCTGCAAGTTTTTTTGAAAGTGCCAGTTCTGTTGCGTAAACGGCATAATATCGCGGCGAAAATGGGAGCACCTCAAAAATTTTTGAATTCAGATATGTCGCAATGAGTATGGTTCCTTTTTTTGAATGATATTCCATCACCATGTTTTTCCCATCATCATAAACAACTCTAATTCCTTCGGCCGGAACAAGAAATTTCCAGCAGGCCTGTTTTATATGCATATCCCCCAGAATAAAACATTTTCTATACGCAAAAGCAGGATGTTTTCGAATTTCAAGATTGTCAATAATAAAAGCAGGCTTTACGCGAGAAAGAAGAAATTCTAAATAGCCGATAATATCATGAGTTGGCGCGGTAAAGAAAAGAACAATGTTTTTATTTGTTTTTGACAGATTGTCCAGAGCAGAGTTTAATGCGGTTTCGTTCTCTTTTTCTGAGATAATGAGAATTATGCGATTTTCTTTTTCTATAGAACAGAGAAGTTTTCTGCATGGGAAAATTGTAATGTTTTCACCTGAATACTTATGCGCCTCTATCAGTACTTGTTGTGGTGATTTTTCTGTTTTTAAATTTATTAATGAAATCGCAATCAATAACAGTGATATACTGGCGAAAAATTTCCATTTGTTTCTGAATAGAATCATCAGTATGATGGAATAAACAACGAGCACTGAAGTAATGTCTGGTGTCCATGCTATTTCTGGTGAAACATTTGAAAAAAGTTTGGTGCTAATCCAGAATAAATCCAGTGTTTTTATCAAAGGGAAAATTATTATACTTCTTAAAAATCCGAAGACGAGAAAACCAAGACCCAGAAAAACTACAAGTCCACCAACAGGTACAAGAAGAAAGTTTGTGATAAAACCAGCAGGATAAAAACTTCCATTGTTTGCAGCAAGAATCGGTATTGTGAATATCTGAGCGCCAGCAATGGCTCTGATATATGTGTCAAGCCACTCAGGCATTCTTTTTATTCGCGGGGTGTTGCGCATGGTCAGAATAATTCCTGTTGTTGCTGCAAATGAAAGTTGAAAGCCCATATTAAAAAGTTCCTCTGGTTTAATGAAAAGAATAATGAAACCAGCCCAGCCAATTGATTCAATGCCATTGATGGGTCTTTCAAGGATTTCTGCAATGAGATATACAGCCAGCATCAGTGTGGCTCTGACAACAGGTGTGTTAAAACCAGTGATTGCGGCATAGATTCCAATTGCGACAAGATACAGAAGATTGAAAAATTTATAGTGCGCTTGCTCGATGTGTCTGAATAGAAAAAAAAGAATTCTTAAGAAAAGCAAAACATATCCTAAATGAATTCCTGAAACAATCAGAAGATGATATGTGCCTGCTTTAATAAAGATGTTTTTAATTTCCAGGGATTGTCGCTTGTTTCCCAACACCATCATCCTGAAGATGGCAGCTTCTTGTCCATGATACTTAAACCATTTCCTAATGATGCCTTCTGTCACCGCGCTAACTTTCTGATTAAATTGCTGGTATTTAGAACTGGGTTCACCGTTTTTTACAATGGACCAGGATTTTGATGTCATTGTAATCCGACCATTTTCCTGCTTGATTTTTTTTATTTGATAGAGGATAAGGTGGTCATAATTGTATATTTGCTGGTTTCCAGGAAGTATAGTATAAATGTCGACCTTTGCATCAAGCCACTGATATTTATCCCATATCATAGTTTTTTCGAGCGTGATCAGAAGATAAGAGCCCTTTTCTCTCACATCTTTTACAATGCCTGTTGCGGCTTCAATTCTTTCTGGAGGCACCGGCAGGGTTTTTTCATAACCTATACCAGAATTTCCGGCAATAAATATTCCTGTGATGACAGTAAAAAGGATAAAGAAAATCCAGGCAATTCTTTTGAATATAAGCGCAAAACACAGATAAAGGATGCCAAAAAAAATAAAAAGGATCGATAGATACTCAAATGGAACAGGAAATAGTTTTTGTATCAGGATGCCTGATGCGAAAGGAAATAGAAAGATGCACGACCCTGGAATATTACCGAAAATCACCTGTTAATCCATTGTCCCTCAAAAATCAATTTCGTTCCGCCCTCAAAAAATATTTCGCTGAAATCCCTGGAAAATGTGACTGTTAGTTTTTCTCCTGAACGGGCTTCAATCTCAACAGGGCTGGCGAATTTTTCAAGCATTGCGCCACAGAGAACACTTGCAACAATTCCTGTTCCGCAGGCAAGTGTTTCATCCTCAACACCGCGTTCATATGTGCGGACCTTTCCGTGATGATTGTCTATGACCTCAAGCCAGTCAACATTGGTTCCTGCTGGCTGAAACATTCTATGGTATCTGATAAGCCGACCTAATGTTTTTACCTCCACATTTTCTACATTTTTAACTGGAATGACAGCGTGAGGCACCCCGGTATTGAGCAAGTGCACCACAATGTTTTCTCCCTCAAGTTCTATTAACTGATTAAGTCTGGGTTTTTCCACAAGGAACATTCTTATTGAAACATCCGGATTATTAAAACGCGTAGTGTAAATGCCTGCAATGGTTTCTATAGACAACTGTTTTTTCCTTGAAACTTTCTGTTCGTGAATAAAACGAATCAGGCACCTTAAACCATTGCCGCACATCTCTGCCTCTGAACCGTCGGAATTGAAAATTCGCATTTTGAAGTCAGCCTTTTTACTTTTTTCAAGAAATATCGCACCGTCTGCGCCTACACCATATTTAATTCGGCAGACCTCAATAGCAAGCTTTCTGCGGTTTTTTATTTTTCCATCCAGATTGTTGAACAGGACAAAATCATTGCCTGAACCAGTAATCTTCATAAATTTGAGCATGGAAATAATTTAATTTTATTGCAGCGGTTTGTCAAATCTGACTGTCTGGAATAAACTATTTTATTATCTAAAAAGGAAACACATGAAACTTGTTGTTCAGAGAGTTGTTCGTGCCTGTCTGAGAGTTGATGGTGTTTTGAAAGGCACCATTGATAAAGGTCTTGTTGTTTTCGTTGGTTTTGGAAAGAACGATAACGAGTTATTGATAGAACCTATGGTGCGAAAGATATTAAAATTGAGGATTTTTGCAGACGCGCAGGATAAAATGAATTTGAGTTTGCTTGATATTTCCGGAGGTTTGATGGTGATTTCGCAATTCACGCTTTATGCGAATACTCAGGGAGGTAACAGACCAGATTTTCTTCAGGCAATGAATCCACAGGAAGCAGAAATTTTTTTCAATAAATTTGTGGAAACATGCATAAGTCTTTATTCTGGTAACATTGTGTCAGGAAATTTCGGTCGGCGGATGCTGGTTGAAATGCACAACGATGGACCAGTTACAATCATCATTAATCGGGAAAAATGAAGGATAATTTTATTTCAAAAAGGGTGGTTCTGGATACTTCAACAAACTGGATTTACATAGGAGTGCTGGAAGGCGAAGACCATAATTATTATTATCTTTCAGACGCAGACGCTTTTGATGTTTCTGAAATCAATATGACAAAGCATGAATATCTTGTAAGGATCAAAAAGGATGGACTTGTTGTCAATCGTAAAAAAACAATTGTATCAAAAGAAAAAGTAATAGCAATAACACTTCTGGAGGACATCATTGAAAAATAGGAAATTGCGATCGACACCGGCAAAAAATTTGCGCAGAAAAATATTGAAAAGTGAACGATATCACCTTCTCAGAGAGATCGTGGAAGAAAATCCTGATTATATTGAGGCGCTTGGGAATCTGGGCGATTTACATACGAAATCAGGAGATTTTGAAGCAGGTCTTGTTATTGATAGGCGGCTTGCCTTTTTGCAACCGCTTGAACCCGTTCATTATTATAACATTGCCTGTGATTATGCTTTGATGGGTAAAAAGGAGGAGGCATTAATGTACCTGAATATTGCAATAGCACTTGGTTATAGCGATTTCAGGCATTTGAAAGAAGACCCTGACCTTGCCGGGCTTAGAGGGGACAAAAGATATGAAAAACTTATCAGCAGAATATCCTGCAGGAGAATCAAATAGACTCTTGTGGATGGCAGCAAAAATTCTTGGATTTTTTATCTTCAAACTTTTTTTTCATTTAGAGGTGTATGGAAAAGAAAATATTCCGCGTTCAGGAAAGTTTGTAATTGCCGCCAACCACGCGAGTTTTCTTGACCCGCCACTACTGGGCTGCATTTGTCCGAGGCCCATTGCATATTTTACAAAGCAGGAACAGCTCATTGGTCTTTTTGGCATGTTGATTACCCAACTTGGAGCAATTCCACTTTCAAAGACCAGTATGGGAAGATCCGATATAAGAATGGCATTGAATGTGATAAAGAAGGGAAAAGGACTGTTGATTTTTCCTGAAGGTACCCGTTCAAGAACAGGTCAGTTTCTCCCTGCCAAACCCGGGATTGGTTTTATTGTACTGCGTGCAAAGGTACCTGTTGTACCTGTCTATATAAAAGGTTCTTTCAGGGCAATGCCTCCTGGAAGGAATTTTATCAGACCAGGCAAAATCATTATCAGGGTAGGAAAACAGCTGGTTTATAACCGTCAGCAGACATATGAAGAAGTGGCGCAGGATGTTATGGAAAAAATAGTGGAGCTTTCAAAATGGCAAGAAAAATCATAGTGGGCAGGTCAATCGGATTCTGTTTTGGCGTCACAAAAGCAGTCAACACTGCGAAAAAAATTTTGAATGAATATGGATGCCTTGCCACACTTGGAGACCTTGTTCATAATCCTATTGTGATGTCAGAATTAAAGGAGAAGGGCTTGAGGGTGATAGACCGTATATCTGAAGCCAGAAACTGTCCATTTATAATCAGATCTCACGGGCTTCCGCCAGATGCTCTTGAGAAACTGAAACGATATACGACAAAAATTTATGATGCCACATGTCCATTTGTAAGGAAAGTTCAGAATCTTGTCAGAGATTTATCTGCGCGGCATTATTTTATTTTTCTAATCGGGGACCCAGATCATCCTGAAATAGTGGCAATGAAAAAAATTTCAGGAGACAATTCCATGGTCATAAGACCATATCAGAAAATTGACACCAGTTCAATACACCTGAAAAAATGGGCAGTTGTTGCGCAAACAACCATTTCCCTGGACCTTTACAGGACTGCCATTAAGAAAATTATTAACACACTTCCTGCTGAAAAACTTACAATTTTTAATACAATCTGTCCTGTGAGTATAAAGAGACAGTCAGAAGCGCTTGAACTGGCAAAAAAGGTGGATGCCCTGATCGTTGTGGGAGGCAGAAAAAGTTCAAATACAAGGAAACTTGTACATATTGGAAGAAAAGTGAATAAAAATACATTTTTAATTGAATCTTCAGAAGAGGCAAAAAATTTGAATCTTGCAAATTTTGAAAAAATTGGTATAATCTCTGGTGCGTCTACGGATGTCAGGTGTATCAGGGAGATGATTGATATTTTCAGCGAGCATCCAGCGCAAAAAAAATACAGGAGGTAACACAATATGGAGGGTATGGATGTTGGAAAAATTCTGGAAGAGAAACTACTGTCATTTAAGCCGGGCTCTCTCATCAAAGGTACTATTATCAGGGTTGATAAGGAGGTAATAGTTGATTTTGGTTATAAAACCGAGGGATACGTTCTTCGCGAAGAATTCAAAAGCGAGCAGGAAAAAATAAAACCAGGGACACTTGTAGACCTGATTGTTGAATCCCTTGACCCTGATCCAAACGGACTTATTCTGCTTTCAAAGGAAAAAGCAGATATTATGCTGCACTGGGATAGAATTGAAAAACACTATGAAGAAGATAAGCCAGTAGAAGGAACAATCCTTCAGAGGGTTAAGGGTGGTTTCAAGGTAGATATAGGAATTCTTGCGTTTCTTCCGGGTTCACAAACAGACATTAAACCAGTAACAAATCCGTCTCAATTTATCAACATGCGGAGTTTGTTCAAAATTATCAAGATTGATAAGCAGAGGAAAAATGTTGTTGTTTCAAGAAGGAAATATCTTGAAGAGGAGAAAGAGGAAAAAAGACGACAGTTTCTGCAAACACTTGGAAAAGGAACAACCGTAAAGGGGAAAGTGAAGAATCTTGTTGATTATGGTGCATTTATTGAAATTGACAACGGCGTTGTGGGGCTGTTGCATCTGAATGATATGGCATGGGGAAGGATTACTCATCCTTCCCAGATGATATCGGTTGGAGAAGAAATTGAAGTGGTTGTTCTTGACGTGAATATGGAAAAGCAGGTTGTTTCTTTTGGTTTGAAACAAAAGACAAAGAATCCATGGGACGATGTGGAAGCAAAGTATCCTGTTGGATCTATCGTTGAAGGCAAGGTGGTGAATATTACAGACTACGGTGCATTTATAAAACTTGAGGACGGGATAGAAGGTTTACTTCATATTTCTGAATTTTCATGGACGGGCAGGGTGAGACACCCTTCTGATGTAGTTGCAATGGGTGATGTTATGAAACTGAAGGTGATTGATATTAAAAAGGATGAACAAAAAATATCGTTCAGTCTCAGACAGATGGAACAGAATCCCTGGCCAGAAATAGTAAAGAAATATCCAGTTGGAAGCGTGGTAAAGGGGAAGGTTTACCACATTACTGATTTTGGCGCATTTGTGGAGATTGAAAAAGGTATTGATGGTCTTCTTCACATTTCAAACATTTCTGATGCACAGATTAAACACCCATCTGAAGTTTTGAGAAAAGGGCAGAAAATAGATGTTTTGATACTTGAAATTGACCCTGAAGCAAAGAAAATTTCACTTGGTTTGAAACATTTAGGTGAATCTCATATTTCTGAGGAGGACGAAAATGAGGGTGATAATCAGGAAAACGTATGAAGAAATTAGCACTGAAGCAGCAAAGCTTGTTGCATTAAGAATTGTAAAAAAGCCAGAATTTGTGCTCGGCCTTGCTACAGGTTCAAGTCCGCTCGGGTTGTACAGAGAATTGATCAATTTGAATAAGAAAGGTGTGATCAGTTTTAAAAAGGTGAAGACCTTTAATCTTGATGAGTACTACGGCTTGAAAGGGGATCATCCTCAGAGCTACAGGTATTTTATGAATACCAATCTTTTTGATCACATAGACATCGATAAAGCAAACACCATGGTTCCTGATGGTATGGCTCAGGATTGGGAAGAATTTTGTCATCATTACGAGCAGAAGATAAAGGAAGCAGGCGGAATTGACTTACAGGTACTTGGAATAGGAAGCGATGGCCATATCGCCTTTAATGAGCCAGGTTCATCTCTGGTGTCAAGAACGCGACTTGTAGCTCTTGATGCTCAGACAATTGAAGATAATTCAAGGTTTTTTGAAGATAAAAACCAGGTTCCACGATTTGCTTTAAGCATGGGGGTTGGAACAATCCTTGAAGCAAAAGAGATTATTCTTATTGCAAATGGGAAGAACAAAGCAGCAGCCATTTCTCAAGCAATAGAAGGACCTTTAACAAGTATAATTTCTGCATCAGCGCTTCAGATGCATCCAAAGGTTACTTATTTTCTTGACGAAGAAGCAGCGTCACAACTCAAAAGGATTGATTATTATAAATTTGTTGAAGAAGCAGAGAAAAAACTCGGTAAAGAAATTTTCTAAAAGTAAAAGATGGGCATTCTAAACACCTTAATCCAACGGGCAAGTTCTCTTAATAAAAGTGTGATTTTGCCAGAGAGCAATGACCCTCGCATTATTGAGGCTGCTGTGCTTCTCAAGGAAAAATCAGTTGCACAGCCAGTATTGTGCGGGATTCCAGAACAAATTATATCTACCTTTGAAAAATGCGGAAAACCCAGTTCTGGAATTAAAATCGTAGACATTAATGATACTGAACTAATTGCTGAATTTGCCTTTCTTTATCAAAAGCAAAGACCAAATGTTTCAGAAAAAATTGCGTTGCGTCTTGTGAAAAAGCCATTGATTTTTGGAGGTATGATGGTAGCTTCAGGAAGGGTTGATGCAATGGTTGCTGGAGCAGCAAGCACGACTGCCGATGTGATTCAGGCAGCTGCATTAACAGCAGGTTATCAGAAAAACATTTCAAAAGCGTCGAGTTTTTTCATCATGGAAATGCCTGATAGTAAAATCTATTTTTTTGCTGACTGCGCAGTCAATATTTCCCCGGATAGCCAAACTCTTGCTGATATAGGGATTGCTACTGCCAGCAGTTTCAAAAAATTGATGAACGAAAAGCCACTTGTTGCTTTTCTCTCTTTTTCTTCAAAGGGCAGCGCATCTCATCCTGATGTTGAAAAGGTTGTAAAAGCAGTAGAGATTGCAAAAACCAGAGATTCTGAAACATGCTATGATGGCGAATTTCAGGTTGATACAGCTGTTTCAGAAGCCGTGGCAAGGAAAAAATTGAAAGAAATTGGTGAAGTTGCAGGAAGGGCAAATGTATTAATATTTCCTGACCTCGATGCGGGAAATATCGCCTATAAAATTACTCAATATCTTGCTGGTGCAAAGGCGTATGGACCTGTACTTCAGGGGTTTGCAAAACCGGTGAGCGACCTTTCCAGGGGAGCAAAACCAGAAGATATTGTTGCTGTGGCAGCCATCACCTGCCTGCTTTCTTAACAGGGAGTTTCAATGAAATTGTTGATTTATGAAAATGATTCGTGGGTAAACCTTACACCATTAAGCTACATCAGGCCTGTTTTCGAATTGAGATGCGGCATGCACTCACTGCTTGAAAGAATTTTGATGAAGGCAAAAACTGAAGATGTGGTGCTTTTTGTAAGAGATTATCTTGTAGATTTGGTAAGAAAAAAATATCAGTATCCAGTTAATCAAACCAGTGAATTGAATGACGACGTGTTGATTGTTGATGGAAGAGTTCTCGTTGAGTCAGAATTCTGTACAAACAAAGAGGCAGTTTATTTATGCGATGATGAAGTTGTCTATGGTTATGTAAAAAAAGAGAATGCTTCAAAGATTGCTGGTAAAAATCTTCCTGAAATACTTGATTTTCTGAAAACATTACCCTCTGTAAATGTTGAAGCGAAACTGATGCGTTTTCCATGGAATTTTATTCACGAAAATCCAGAAATGTTAAGGAAAGATTTCATTTCCAGTGGTAAAAGGGGTATTGAAGGTACTTTTTCTCCGCAGGCATTGGTCAAGGGTCCTGATGATATTTTTATTGCAGAAGGTGCGGAAATTCACCCATTTGTCGTGCTGGATACAAGTTCTGGCCCTGTATATGTTGATAAAAAGGCGAAAATTTTCCCATTTTCAAGGATTGAAGGGCCCTGTTACATAGGCGAAGATACTCATATTATGCCTGGTGCCAGTATCAGGGAAGGAAACAGTATTGGTCCGGTGTGCAGAATTGGCGGTGAACTTGAAGAAAGTATTATTCAGGGGTATTCAAATAAATATCATGATGGTTTTGTGGGTCACGCGTATATTGGAGAATTTGTTAATCTCGGAGCACTGACCACAAACAGTGATTTGAAAAACGATTATTCCACAGTGACAGTATATGTCAATGGTAAACCAGTTGATACAGGGGATTTAAAGGTGGGTTCATTCATCGGAGACCATACGAAAACAAGTATAGGTACCCTTTTTAATACAGGAACATCTGCTGGAGTGATGTGTAATATCACTGCAGGAGGAATACTTCCAAAGTTTTTTCCTTCTTTTGTCTGGTATGTGAACAATAAATTCATGAAGGGTTTTGGTCTTGAAATAATGCTGAAAACAGCTCGCGCTGCAATGGAAAGAAGAAAAAGATTTCTTACACCAGAAGAAGAACACGTGATCAGAAAAGTTTATGAAATTACAGCAGAAATGAGAAAGGCATATATTGCGAAAAGTTCAAAGGTAAAAACATAAAAGGGGTAATAATGGAAAGACAGGAAATTGAAAAAAGGGTAAAAGAAGTTGTAAGCAGAATTCTTGGTGTAG
>JBMFLH010000019.1:27474-28703 GCA_049971295.1 Candidatus Ratteibacteria bacterium
AAGCAGTATCGCACCTGAAAGCAGGTTTGTGGAAGACCTGGGTGCTGAAAGTGTTCAAAGTTTAGAACTTGTTGCAGCATTTGAAGAAGAATTTGGAATAGAGATGGAAGAAGATGCAGCACTTCAGGTCAAGACAGTCGGAAAGGCAGTTGATTTTATCAGCAAATACCTGAAATGAAAATACTTGTGATCAATTGTGGCAGTTCTTCAATTAAGTTCAAACTATTCAGTATGCCTGAAAATATGCTGGTTGCCACAGGGCTGATTGAAAAAATTGGCAGTCCTGACGCCATTGTGAAATATTCAAAAGACGGTATTTCAATTAACAATACTCAAGAAGTTCCTGACCACAATCATGGTCTGGAAATCATTGCGAAACTTCTGACAGACCCTACTTGCGGCGCAGTAAAAAACCTTAATGAAATCAAGGGGGTTGGTCACAGGGTTGTGCATGGCGGCGAGGAATTTACTGGCAGTATGCTCATAGATGAAAAGGTGAAGAATAAGATTGAAGAATTTATACCCCTTGCTCCACTTCACAATCCACCAAATTTTCAGGGCATTGTTGCCGCAGAAAAGTATTTTCCTGAAAGCGTTCAGGTTGCTTGCTTTGATACTGCTTTTCACACCACACTGCCTCCTGTTGCTTATCTTTACGCATTGCCTTACGATTTTTATGAAAAATACCGAATCAGGAGATATGGTTTCCACGGAACATCTCATAGGTATGTTGCAAGAAGATTTGCTCAGATTCTGGGCAGACATAAATATGGTGTAAGCCTTATTACTTGCCATCTTGGCAATGGTTGCAGTATTACTGCTGTGAAAAATGGTAAATCTATTGATACAAGCATGGGCTTTACTCCACTTGAAGGACTTGTGATGGGAACAAGAAGCGGCGATATTGATCCGGGTGTAATTCTGTACTTTATTGAAAATCTCAAAATGAAACCATCAGACGTTAACAAAATTTTAAATAAAGAGAGCGGACTTACTGGTATTTCAGGTGTTTCAAACGATTTCAGAAGTATTGTTGAAAGTGCTTCAAAGGGCAATAAAATGGCACAGCTTGCCATAGAAATTTTCTCATATAGGGTGAAAAAATATATTGGCGCATATCTTGCAGTTCTTGGTAATGTTGATGGAATCGTTTTTACTGCAGGGATTGGAGAAAACCAGCCGGTTGTCAGGGAAAAATCTCTCGACGGCTTAGAAAATTATGGTATTGT
>JBMFLH010000020.1:0-28697 GCA_049971295.1 Candidatus Ratteibacteria bacterium
TTACACAACCAGGGTCTCACTGATCCAAATTTTCAAAGAACTTCCTTCGGATAGATATATACTACCCGAATTTAACAACTTTGTCAATACCTCCTCATTTATTTACTGGTGTCTCAGCTGGTACTTCTCCACCAGGTGGAGGTGGTGGTGTTGGTCCACCTTCCATCGGTGTTGGAGGAGGAGGCGGTGCTTTTTTCGGCATCGCCTGCTTGATGATAAAGAACAGCGCCACCAGGATGATGATGATCAGGATAGCGACTGCCGCTGGATTACTTTTTTTCTGCTCTGCCATTTTCTTTTTCACCCCCTTTCAAAATCTTTGCCTGTGATGTTATTTTTATGCCATATGGCATAAATTGGAATATAGTTAATCACCTTTTTCATTTTTGTCAAGTGCTGCCAGTTTATTATGATGTAAAATATGCTCAAGTTTTCGCTTTGGTACGTGGTGGACGCTATTTTCATCACGCCAGTATTTCAAACTTCCTTTTTCATCTTCAGCAATTGCTTGTTCCGCAGGATATCCGAGGGCAATCACATATTCAATAGTGTAATCCGCAAAAATGCCAAGTATTTTAGATAGTTTTTCTCTCTGAACGGAACCAATCCAGCAACTGCCAATACCTTTATCTGTCGCCGCAAGAAGAATGTTCTCAATGGCTGCTCCAAAATCTGCCGCAGGCGTAAATGCTTTGACCTTTTTATTATGAAGAACTACTATGTAAGCAACAGGTTTTTCTCCTTCTTTTGGTTGGCCCTCTGGTCCCAGATATGCAGCCCAGGCAAGTGTTGAAAAAACCGGTTCAAGTAAATTTTTATCATCAATCGCCAGAAATTCCCAGGGCTGAAGATTACCACCGCTTGGAGCAAGACGGGCCGCCTCAACAAGTTCTTTCAGAATATCAAATGGAACCGGCTTTTGCTGGAATCTCCTTATTGTTCTGCGTTTTTTTATGGCTTCCATTACATCCATCCAGCACCTCCGATCATTTAAAACTTATGGAGTCGTTGTACCCTTTCTGATGATACACCAGGCAAGTATCACAAAAACGATAGCTGCACATATAAGGACGATAGAAAACAAAATACCCTGCCTATCTTTTATGATGGACCCTTTCAGCATTGTACGGTCAGAGGACTTCTGAAGTTCCTTGAGGTCTAGATGTATCTGGTTCAAAAGAAAACACAAAAACGATATGCCGCAAATCAAAACGGTTATTGCATAAATTTGAAGCCGTGTCAGTTCCATATTACTCCCTTTTTATGGACAATTTTTACCATTGACATTATACCCCTTCCAGTTGAAAAAAATCAATACTACATCAAAACATTTCAGAAAATACCCGCGTGAGTTTCAGAAAGTCAGTTAAATTTATTGGTCGGGGCGCCCGGATTTGAACCGGGGACCCCCAGAACCCCATTCTGGTGCGCTAAACCGGACTACGCTACGCCCCGAACACTAAATTTTTCCTTCTCTAAAATACGAAATATAATTCATGCAAAACTGGTCTTTGCCAGTTAATACCCCTGCAATACACCTTGCTTCAATAATCCCCGGGTCAAGAGGGTCTATGATTACGGCGTCCAAGCCTTCGTGCATGGCGATAGCAAACGCGTATTTATTAATCAAACTTCTTTTCGGTAGTCCAAAAGAAACATTTGAAAGACCGCATATTGATTTTGTTCCCGGCAATTGTTCTTTAATCCCGCGCAGTGCCTTCAGGTATGTATTAAATGCATCTATATCTGTTCCAATGGGCTGAACCAGAGCATCGTAAAAAATGTTTTCCTTTTTTACTCCGGCTTTTATTAATTGCTCGTAAAGTGTACAGGCAATCTCAATACGTTTTTCAAAAAAAGATGGAATGCCTGAATCGTCCATTGTCAGCGCAACAATATAAACATCCGGAAAATTTTTTACCAACGGCAGGAATTCCTTCAACTTCTTTTCTTCTGCGTTAACAGAGTTCAGCATCACTGGTCTATTTTTTACCAGAGGCAGACATTCAGCAAGAACATTGGTGTTTGAACTGTCAAGAACAAGATGGACATCAGGATATGCTGACTGAACAAGGTTAATCAACCATTTAAGGTCCTCTGTCTCATGTCCTGTGCCTGTTCCTGCATTTAGATCGAGAAAATCACTTCCTGCTTCAATCTGTTTTTCTGCCTCTTTCAGGAAAAAATTTTCATCTTTTTTGATTAACGCCTCACCAATTTTTTTTCTCGTTGCGTTAATTCTTTCACCCACTATTATCATCTGTGCTCCTGGTATGATAAAATTTTAATATGGAAATTGAAAAACGAGACCTTGAAGAAATAGTTTACCAGAAATTAAAAAAATTGCCAGAGTTTTTCCAGAAAAAACTGGAAAATGTTGAATTTTTTGTTGAAGATGGCCATTCAACAAGATTTCTTGGACTGTATCATGGAGTACCATTCGGCAAACGCACCAATTATAATCTCGTGATGCCTGATAAAATTATCATTTACAGACGGGCTTTTGAAAAATCATGCAGGAATAAAAAAGAACTTGAAAAAAAGGTTGAGGAAGTACTTCTACATGAAATAGGTCATTACTTTGGTTTCAATGAACAGCAATTAGAAAAACTCGGTTATTGATACTATTTCAAAAACCGACTGCCGGGTTTGCCAATAGGAATATTGTTTTTACACAATGGACACTCATCCTGCCTGTAATTTTTTACGTCAATTCTTAAAAGATATTCAACAGGAAATTTTAGAGAGTGCGTACCGCGCAGCACAAGACAACATACACCAACAAGTTTCGCACCAGACGATCTGACAAGGTCTATTATTTCAGAAACAGATCCTCCCGTAGTAATCACATCCTCGCACACAAAAACACTTTCATCTTTGTCTATGGTAAATCCCCTTCTTAAACACATTACCCCATTTTCTCTTTCCGCAAAAATACTTCTTGCTCCAATAATTTCAGCAAGCGCGTAAGAAAGAACAATTCCTCCGATGGCAGGACCTATCACAACATCCACCTTTCTTTCACCCCACTTTCTGATAAGTTCCTGCGCAAGATTTCTGGCGATATGTGGAAACTGGAGAACGCGAGCCATCTGAAAGTATCTGTCGCTGTGAAGCCCTGATGAAAGAAGAAAATGCCCTTCCAGAATCGCGCCTGTTTTTTCGAAAATTTCCAATATCTCCTTGTCAGTCATTTCTGCGTCCTTTTACAAATTTTTTCAATTTTTTTTATCCTTCTCAAGTGTCTTCCTCCGCCAAACTTTGTTTCAAGAAAAACCCTCACAATCTCACAGGCAAGTTCATTGGCAACTATTCTTCCTCCAAGCGCAAGTGCGTTTGCGTCATTGTGAAGACGGGCAATCTCTGCAAGAAAAGGGTTATAACATAATGCGGCGCGAACACCAGGAAATCTGTTTGCCACTATGCTCATACCTATCCCGGTTCCGCAAACAAGAATTGCCCTGTCAATTGTGCCTGAAGATAGTTCAGCAGATACCTTTGCTCCATAGTCAGGATAATCTACTTTTTTCAGCACATCCGGTCCATAATCTATCACTTCGTACCCTTCTTTTTTCAAATACGCAATTAAATATCTTTTCATTTCGTAACCTGCGTGGTCACTTGCAATTCCTACTCTCATATTTTGATCCTTGTTAGAACTTCTTTTTTTATTCTTTCTTTGATTATATCCCGAATTTCTCGATACTGGAAAATATCGCCTCCCGCAGGGTCTGGAACATTCAGAACAAAAATTTTGTCTACAGCTTGTGGCGCCATCTTCAGTACCCTTTCCCTGTGTTTTTCTTCCATAACAAAAATCAGGTCTGCATATTTAACAAGATGTTCTGTCAATAATGTTGCCACAAAATCCTCTATATTAACTCCTGTTTCTTTCATCACATCTATTGTTACCCTGGATGCCCTTCCAGAAAAATTTATCTCTGTGCCCGCAGATAGCACCTCAATTTTCTTATCCCCGATAACACTTTTTAACAGGGCCTGAGCCATAGGACTTCTGCATGAATTACCAGAACAGACAAAAAGAATTCTTCCACGAATCAGTCGAGGTATATCCTCTGTCATGTCCCAGATGGTTGATTCCCTGCCTGTGATTTTTCCGCCATCAACAACAATGGTCACCTTTTCAATAAGTTCTGAATCTATCTCCTCAATGCAGCAGGCGCTTTTAGAAAAGGAAATATTGGCGCTTGTTGAAGCAAGCATTGAAAAACTATTGCAAAGATTATTAATAAAGGGATAATCTGGAATCCTCAATGCAATGGTTTTATCCTTTCCCACAATGTAACTGGACTCAATTCTTGATTGAAAAATAAATGTATGTCTTCCTGGCCAGCGGTGAGAAATAAAAGAAAGAGAATGTTCAGGAATATACGCGACATTCCTCGCTATCTCAATATCCCTGATAAAACCAATGAGGGGTTTTGACTCTGGCCTGTTCTTGAGCAAATATACATTTTCCTTTGCACTGTCATTTTCTCCATCACATATAAGTCCATAAACCGTATCGGTTGGCACTATCGCAACACCTGAATTTTTCAGCGCTGCAATAACTTTCACAACAATTTCTTTTTGAGAATTCGCCAGCAAATTAACTATGTTTGCCATATGAAACCACTGGATTTGAAAGAATACCGATTTTTTCAATCTCGCACTCTACAATATCTCCATCTTCAATGGGACTGACTCCCTCAGGAGTTCCTGTTGAAATGATATCACCGGGATAGAGCGTAAGAAATCTGGTAATAGAACAAATAATATCAGGTATCTGGGAAATCATCTTATCTGTGCTGGAACTCTGCATTGTTTTATCATTGATTCTCAATTCAATTTTTAATGGTTCCTGCCAATCAATTTCATCTGTTGTGACAATCCATGGTCCAACCGGACAGAAGGTATCCATGCTCTTTGACTTGAACCATGGATATTTTTTTGCCTGATCTTCTTTTTGCATTGCACGAGCTGTGACATCATTAACAATTGTATAACCACCAATACAGGATATTGCCTCTTTTTTTGTGGCATTCTTACATATTTTCCCAATCACTACAGCAAGTTCCACCTCAGGATCGACTCTCCCAATGTGATCAGGAATGCAAATTTTTTCCCTGTTGGGAATCACACATGATGATGATTTTTCAAAATACACAGGTTCTGCTGGCAGGTGCCAACCTCCTTCTTCAGCATGACTCTTATAATTTAATCCAAGACATATTATTTTTCCTGGTTTAATAAGTGGTGCGTACTGGAGTTCTTCAAGTGAAAACCATGACGAAATCAGGCACCTGATGTTGCCTGTCAGATTACTGGCAATAATTTTTTCAATGGGTATATCGCCAATAGAACCAACTTTGTTTCCTTCTACTATTCCAGTAAAAACATCCTGATTTTTTCTGAATCTACTCAATCTCATTTTTTCCCCACTTTCTATTTTTCGTTTTTCAACCTTTTGATTTTTTCCCTATATTTTATGGCTGTTTCAAAATCAAGTTGTTTCGCGTATGCCATCATCTTTTTTTCAAGAGTTCTGATTAATTGAGCAAGGTTTTTCCCATATAATATCTCTTCCTTGTCTGCCAGTATTTCCTGTTGTTTTCTGCTTTTGCTTCCTATAATATCGCTGATTGTCTGGTATATCGGCTTAATCACCTGCTTTGGCGTGATATTGTGAACACGGTTGTATTCCTGTTGAATTGCTCTTCTTCGTTCTGTCTCATCAATGGCCGCTTTCATTGCATCTGTAATCTTATCAGCATACATAATCACTTCTCCATCAATACTCCTGGATGCCCTGCCTGCGATTTGAATGAGGGACCGTTCTGACCTTAAAAATCCTTCTTTATCAGCATCAAGAATCGCCACCAGACTCACTTCAGGAAGGTCAAGTCCTTCGCGCAAAAGATTGATTCCAACAAGAACATCAAATGTCGCTTCTCTGAGTTTTTTGAGAATCTCCATACGTTCAAGGGTATCAATTTCATAATGGAGATACATCACCTTCAAGCGCAAATCTTTCAGGTAATCAGTTAACTGTTCAGCAAGCTGTTTACTGATGGTAAGCACAAGTACTCTCTGTTTTTTCCTAACTCTTTCTCTAATTCTCACCACAAGGTCATCCAGTTGATTCTTCGTGGGAAGCACTCTGATGGGAGGATCAATCAGCCCTGTGGGTCTGATGACCTGCTCAACAAGTAAATCAGATTTTTCTCCAAGTTTTCTCACACCAATTTTTTCAAGCTCATAAACACCGGGGGTGGCAGAAACACAAATCACCTGGTTAATCATTGACTCAAATTCTTCAAATGTCAAAGGTCTGTTGTCAATGGCAGAAGGAAGTCTGAAACCATATTCAATAAGAGTTTCCTTGCGAGATCTGTCGCCTGCGTGCATCCCGCGAATTTGGGGGATTGTCATATGGGATTCATCAATAAACATCAAATAATCAGATGGAAAATAATCAAGCAAACATTCAGGCCTTTCTCCAGGTAATCTTCCGGCAAGATGCCTTGAATAATTTTCAATGCCGTGACAGTATCCGAGTTCTGTTAGCATTTCAAGGTCATTGTTTGTTCTCATTTCAAGTCGTTCTGCTTCAAGAAGTTTTCCCTGTTTTCTGAATTTTTCCAGCTGTTGCTGAAGTTCTTCTCTTATTGTTATTAGAGCCCTTTGAAGTTTATCAGAAGGGCTGACAAAGTGCTTCGCTGGATAAATTGAAATTTGTTTTTCTTCTGATATTGTTGCACCTGTCAATGGATCAAATCTTTCAAGGTTTACAATTTCATCGCCTGATAACAAAATTCTTACACCTGTTTCCTCGTAAGAAGGAATGATTTCTATAATGTTGCCACGAACCCTGAATCGTCCCCTCTGAAAATCAAAATCGTTTCTTTCATACTGAATTTCCACCAATCTTCTCAAAATGGCTGTTCTTTCTGTTCGTTGATGCAGCGCAAGATTTAACATTAATGCTCGATGATCTTCAGGACTGCCCAGCGGATATATTGAAGAAACACTGGCAACAATAATCACGTCCCTACTGGAAAGAATTGCGCTTGTTGCAGCAAGTCGTAATCTATCGATGTCCTCATTAATTGAAGCATCTTTTTCAATATAGGTATCAGTGGCTGGAATGTATGCCTCTGGCTGATAGTAATCGTAATAACTGACAAAATACCGAACCTTATTTTCAGGAAAAAACTGCCTGAATTCGCTGTAAAGCTGGGCAGCAAGCGTTTTATTATGGGATATGACAAGAACTGGCCTATTCATCTTTTCAATAACATTCGCCATTGTAAAAGTTTTTCCACTGCCTGTAACCCCCAGCAACACCTGCCATTTTGCATGATTTTTTAGGTTTCTCACCAATTTTTCAATAGCTGGTGGCTGGTCTCCGGCAGGAGTAAATTGCGACTTAAGTTTGAAAATCTTTTCCATTTACTTCAAGTATTGGATAGCTTCTGTTTGTACTTTGTTACCTCAGGATAATTTCTTTCATCTTCAATAGATTTCAACTGTTCCCAGAGCCGCCTTTCTTCGCGTGAGATGGCCCTGGGTATCACGACCCGAAGAACAACGAAAAGGTGTCCTCTTGTAGAACCACGTGGTACACCAAGATTTTTTAATCTCAGAATTGTTCCATCCTGAGTACCAGGAGATACCTTTGCCTTCACTTTGCCGGTTAATGTTGGAATTTCGATTTCTCTACCGAGAACCGCTGTTGTCACAGTAATAGGGACCTCGCAATAAAGGTCATATCCTTTTCTGGTAAAAAAATCATCCTGTTCAACGAAAACCGTAACATAAAGATCCCCGCGACTACCCCCTCTGATACCAGCATGCCCCATTCCCTTTAACCGGAGAGATGTTCCATGTTCTATTCCAGCAGGAATTTTGACATTAATTTTGTGCATTACCCTGATTCTTCCTGTTCCACGACAGTTCATACATGGGTCAGGTATGACTGTTCCCTGTCCATGACACCTGGGACATACCTGGCTAATTGTGATAAACCCCTGCTGATATATTACCTTACCAGTCCCATGACATTGCAAGCATTCCACATCTGATTTCTTGCTCTTGCTACCTGTACCATTGCACACAGGACAGTGCTCATACACAGAAACATTGATCGTGCGTTCTGTTCCTTTTACTGCATCTCTCAAAGGAATTGAAATGCGCATTTCAACATCTTCACCGCGGTTGGGGTGTTGCTGTTGTTCTCTGGCAAAAATATCTGAAAAGAAATCACTGAAAAAATCTCCAAACAGGTCAGAAAAATCCATCCTGACTCTTCCAATATCTTGTCTCCAGTCAAAACCCTGTGGACCGAAGCCAGCATGACCAAACTGATCATAGGTTTTTCTCTTTTCAGGGTCGCTCAACACTTCATATGCCTCAGTAATTTCCTTAAACTTCTCTTCTGCTTCTTTATTTCCTGGATTTCTGTCAGGATGATACTTAAGAGCCAGTTCCCTGTAAGCCTTTTTTATTTCATCAATGGTTGCATTCTTGCTAACACCGAGAATTTCGTAATAATCCCTTTTTTCTGCCATGTTTATTCTTTCTCCATATTGATTCTGACATATTCTTCAGTGAGATTACATCCCCAGGCAGTTGCACTTTCTATTCCTGCATTAAGACATACTGTAATCAGTACCTGTTTTTTTGATAGTTCTTTTCGAATAATTGTTTCATCAATGTTACACGGTGCGCCATCAAATACATCATACTTTCCAATAGTGATTTTCATTTTCAGAGGATCAAACCTGCCACAAACAGAACCAGCTGCAGCAGCAATTCTTCCCCAGTTAGGCCAGGTTCCTGTCACAGCGGCTTTTACAAGATTTGAACCCGCAATTTTTTTCGCGATTCTTCTTGCATCCTTCTGAGACCATGCTCCATGGACCTGTACTTCAATTAACCTGTCAGAACCTTCTCCATTTTCTGCAATTTTTCTGGCGAGAAATAAACATGCCTCTGTTAATGCTGTAGAAAATTTTTCGTAATCATCGGTATCCTGGTGTATTGTTCTATTCCCAGCCAGACCATTTGCCAGACAAACCACAAAATCGTTTGTGCTCTGGTCGTTATCCACTGTAATCATGTTAAAACTCTTATCAACTGCTTCTGACAGGGCTTTTTTCAATGCGCCTTTTGAAATCACAGCATCTGTTGTGATAAAAGCCAGCATTGTAGCCATATTCGGACATATCATGCCAGCGCCCTTTGCCATGCCACCGATGCGAACAAAGGTGTTTTTACAACGTGCCTGAATCTGTGTTTCAATCTCTATGTGCTTTGGAAATCTATCCGTGGTCATAATCGCTTCTGCAGCATCAATACCACCATCTTCGGATGCCTGATAAACAAGTTGCTCAATACCGGATGTAATTTTGTCTTCGGGAAGTAATTTACCTATGACACCAGTTGAAGCAAAAAGAACCTGCTCCAAATCCACACCCAACGCATCTGCAAATTTTCTCATGATATTGCAGGTAATCTCCCAGCCATTATTTCCACCAAGAACGTTTGCATTCCCACTGTTTATGAGAATTGCTCGCACAGGATTGTTAATGTTTTTTAATGCCCACAAAAGAGAATATGACTTGATCCTGTTTGTTGTGGAACATGCCGCGGCAATACAATCCTTTTCAGAAATAATCACCGCAAGATCCTTTCTGTCTTTTTTAATACCACAATTGATACCTGCTGCCCTGAAACCGCATGGAAAGCAAACCCCTGTTCTGATTTTCATGTTTTCCCTTTTCATAACACTCAAACGGAATTTGTTTTGAGCAATGAAAGTGCAATTTTTATGTCATCATGAGTTGTAATTTTTATGTTTGTGATTTCACCGGGGACAACACGCACGTTGATACCTGATTGCTCGCACATTGAGGATTCATCTGGATATTTGTCTAATTCATTTTTGTATGTCAGAAAAATCTTTTTAAGTATTTCTCTTTTGAATCCCTGAGGAGTTTGTGCAACTTGCAGGGCCGTTTCAAAAATCGTACTAACAAGTTTACTGTCTTTTACAATCTTGACCGAACCATTGACAGGGTATGCAGGAATACACGCACCATATTTTTCTGCACCTTTTATTACACTGGCTATCAGAGATTCTGTTACAAATGGCCTTGCGCCATCATGAACCAGTATAGTATCACAACTCGTTGAGCAGTGGGAAATTCCGTTAAATACTGATTCTTCTCTGTACATACCACCGGGAACAATTTTTTTGATTTTTGGAAAAGTGGCCCTCCACTTCACGATATAATCAGTTCCCATAATCTGTTTGTGGACAACCAGAACAATTTCGTCTATTAACGGACATACTGAAAATGCTCTGAGGCTGTATTCAATAACAGGATTTCCCCCCAGATTGAATAATATCTTGGGAACCCTGCTTTTGAAACGATTCCCTACGCCTGCAGCAACAATCACGCATCCTGTCATTTTAGCTTGGCAAAAATGATACGACCACTCACTGTCTGAATAGTACTATCAATAATGGTTTCAACTGTTTTTCCAATATATTTTGCGCCATTTTCAATCACAACCATTGTGCCATCTTCAAGATAACCCACGCCCTGACCATGTTCTTTGCCTTCCCTGATAACCTTCAATTGCAGGGTTTCTCCTGCCATCAGTTTGGCCCTCATTAATGTCGCAAGATTATGGAGATTCAACACCTTGACATTTTTTACCTCAGCAACTTTTGTAAGGTTGAAATCATTGGTTAAAATCCTAGCGCCAATTGAGGACGCAAGTTTCACAAGCTTCGCATCAACTCCCTCAATGTCAGGATAATCCACATCATAAATTTTTACATCAAGATTACTATCATTTCTCATTTTATTCAAGGTATCAAGTCCCCGCCTTCCACGCTGCCTTTTCATCTCACTCGCAGAATCTGCCAAATCCTGAAGTTCCCGAATGATAAAAGTAGGAATCACAATGGTGCCTTCAATAAAGCCGCTTGTGGCAAGTTCATATACTCTGCCATCTATTGCCACACTACTGTCAATAACTATGGGTCTCATCGCTTCAGCTTTGAACTGGTGAAGATTCGGAAATAGAAATCCAAGTTCGCCAACCCCTCTGATGCCAATCATGATGCCAAGATAACTGAAAATAAAATACAGAACAAACCTGACACCATCTTCCTGTCTGGTAGAAGCAAAAGGAACGAGCAAAACAAAATTCGCAATCAAAATGGCTGTTACCAAACCAACAATCAATCCAATCACACCCATGATAAACTTTCTAAATGGGATCTTCTGCATCAAAAGTTCAACTCCAACAACAATCAAACCTCCTACCAACCCTGCGAGAACACCGTTCAATTTGTTCTCAACCCAGAAAACAGAACCAGCAAAGGCACTGATTAGAACAAAGGTGGCTCTGATAAAATAAAGTCCCATTTTTCACCTCCTGAAATAGTTTTTTTTAGAATTATTATACCCCAAAGTTGTTTAAATGTTCAATCTTTTCCAAACGCAAGAGAAGAAACCTCTCCCAGCCAACTTACCTCAATAATTCTCATTCCGGGGTATGAACCAATTTCAGATCCCTTCGGGATGAATGCCTGCCTGAAACCAAGTCGAGAGGATTCCTTCAGGCGGGATACAGTATGCTGAACCGGTCTGATTTCGCCTGTCAGTGCGATTTCACCAATAAAAACAGTGTCAGAAACAGCAGGAATTTCTTTGCATGACGAAATTGACGCTACGGCAATGGCAAGGTCAACGCCAGGTTCAGAAATTTTTAATCCACCGGCAACATTGAAATAGATATCGCTCGAAGCAAGATTTATACGAAGCTTCTTTTCAATCACTGCCAGCACAAGATTTACCCTGTTGTAATCGAGCCCTGTAAATGTTCTTCGTGGAACACCGAGATAACTCGGAGTGATCAAACTTTGAATTTCCAGCAGGATTGTCCGTTTACCCTCCTGGGCAGGAAAAACAACAAGTCCTGGTTGATTAACGGAACTATTGGAAAGAAACAATCTGGCCGAATCTGGAACCTCCACCAATCCGTGCTCATCCATTCTAAAAACACCAATTTCGTCGGTTGACCCGAATCTATTCTTAATGCCTCTCAGAATCCTGAGATTTGATAGTTTATCTCCTTCAAAATACAGAACAACATCAACAAGATGTTCAAGAATTTTTGGTCCGGCAATACTGCCTTCCTTTGTAATATGCCCGATCAGAAAAACGGGACACCCATGTTTTTTTGCCCATTCTATGAAAAATTGAGCAGTTCGTCTTACCTGAAAAATTGAACCGTAAGGATAATCAAATTCTGAGTCATAAATCATCTGAATGGAATCAACAATCACGACAGCCGGATTAATCGTTTCCAGGGCATCGCTGGCTGTTTTTATTTCATTTTCAGAAAGAAAAAAAAGCCACTCGGTATTTTTGACGCCAAGCCGTCCAGCGCGCATTGCCAGTTGATTGAGAGATTCTTCAGCCGAAATGTAAAGTACTTTCTTCCCCTGTTCTGAAAGTTTTGAAGCAGCAATCAGCACGAGAGTGGATTTTCCTATCCCTGGTTCTCCTGCGAGAAGAATCACGCTGCCACTAACAATGCCACCACCCAGAACCCTGTCAAGTTCGCCTATTCCAACCCGTACTCTGACGCTTTCGCCAATTGTTATTTCATTCAAGGATACTGGTTTTTGCCTTTCATAAACGGCTACATCATGATGGGATATCATCTCTTGATGAAAAGAATTCCACGCTCCACAGGATGGACATTTCCCAAGCCATCTCACTGAAGTATATCCACATTCTTGGCAGGAAAAAATTTTCTTTTCTTTTGTCATATTATCTTCCTCTGAAAAGAATTTTCCATGGATGTGCCTTCAAATCCTGAACCATGTCAAAAATTTGATTATATAGTTCATCTTTTGCAACAAGTTTTCCAATAGTTCCTTTTCCAGCTCGAATGTCTGTTAGAATCCCTGATAATTGCTCACTTGCATATCCCAATCTTGTAAAGGCGATATCAATGTCCATAGAGGTCTGTTTCAAGCTTTTTATTGTAGATCTGACATCGTTTGCAATCTCAGTATCAGAAATCAGGTCAGCGAAAAGTCCCTGATTCTCTAATCTGTCAATCAGATTATTAATTCTGTTTCCTGTTTTTACAAATGTCTGGCTGACATCTTTGATACTGGTTGAAAATTCTGTCATTGCGCTTTCCAATTTACCTGTTGATTGGTCAAGATTTGAAATAATGTGATTAATTCTGTCACTATTTGAAAGAACAATTCTGTTAATTTCCTGAGATGATGATTTCGCATTGACAATAAGGTCAGTAAGTTCGGGCCTGACATCTGCAATAGTTTTGTTAAGCTCCAGAGATGTTGTATTCCAGTTTGAGGCAAGCATATTGATATTGTCAATTGCAAGTGATGCTTTCAGAAGAACTTCATTTGTTCCTTTCACAACCTGATGCAATTGCTCTTTTAATTTTTCGTCTCTGGTAATACTGTTCAAAGAAACAAGTACACTGTTTAAGTTCTTGAGAATATCTTCTCCTGCGCTGAGAAATCTTTCAAGGGGAAGAGGATCCTCTCCCAACAAAGTTTCCCCTGGTTCTATCAATGGGGTATCCTTCAAACCAGTTGATAAGATTTCTAAATATTTTTCGCCAATAATGCCATAATTTCTCACCATAAATCTGCTATGTCTTCCCAGTCGAATTTCTGATTTTATACGAATGGCAACAATAATTCTTGGACGGTCCTGCTCCATAACAAGGTCAATATTTCTCACTTCTCCAACTTTGTAACCACTCACTCTTACAGGTGCTCCGGGATCAAGCCCGCCCACATAGTTAAAAGCAACCTTCAGTTCATACCCTCTTCCACGAAGAATTTTGTCCTGTGAAAAGACGAATACAAAGAATATAATTAAACCAAGGAAAATAAACAATCCTACCCTGAATTGTAAATTAAAACTTTTCGTTTTCATAGACGGCTCCGATATTTAGAAAATATTTGACAAATTCATTTTTGGAATAAAGAAGTTGTTCCCATGTTCCTGTTTCGATAATTTTCCCTTCGTTAATCACAGCAATTTTGTCAGCGAGATGTCTGGCAATTGAAAGGTCATGCGTTACGATTAGGTCAGTTGTTTTAAATTCCCTGTGGATTTTCTTCATCAATTTCGTAATACTGGTAGACGTGATCACATCAAGCCCTGCCGTGGGTTCATCATAAAAAAGAATCTCTGGTTCACCTATCAGTGCCCTTGCTATTCCCACCCTTTTTCGCATTCCCCCACTCAATTCATCTGGCATTTTATCCAGTACATCCGACAATCCCACTGCAAACAGAATCTGTTCTGCTCTCCTGCGAACTTCTTGTTCGGGTAATCTCAAAAATTCAAGAAGATAAAAACCGACATTTTCCCACACACTCATTGAATCAAAAAGTGCTGCGGATTGAAACACCATCCCTGTTTTCTTCCTTAATTGAAGCAATTCTTCTCTGGAAATATTAAACATGTCTTTTCCCAGCACAATCAGTTTACCATCAGATGGAGTGAGCAAACCAAGAAGGGTTTTGAGCAACACTGTTTTACCGGAACCTGATGGACCAAGAATAACAACCGTTTCGTTCTCACCAACATTCAAACTAATTTCCTTCAGAATTTCTCTTTCCTTCAAAGTTACATAAAGATTTTCAATTTCTATGACCATGTTATAAAAAATAAAAAATTGCTGTGAGAACAAGATTTGCAAGAATTACAAGAAAAAAAGCATGAACAACTGCTCTTGTGGTTGAAATTCCAACGCCTTCTGCGCCTCCGGATGTCTTTAATCCTTCAAGACAGGACGCCCCTGTGATAAGAATGCCAAAAATGAATGCTTTAACAACCCCCACGAATATATCCCTGAGTTTGATAAATTCAAAACTCTGATACAGATACACTCCTGATGTAATATGAACAAGATATACAGCAATGATATAACCACCAACAATACTTAAAAAGTTCGCCATAATTGTTAATATCGGAACCATCACTATGGAAGCAAGCAAACGCGGAGTTACAAGATAAGATATAGGGTCAACCCCAAAGACTTCAAGGGCGTCAATCTGTTCTGTGATTTTCATGCTGCCGATTTCTGCTGCAACCGAAGCACCAACCCTTCCTGCGACAATCAGGGCGACAATAATGGGCCCAAGTTCCCGTACCATCGAAACACTCACAATACCACCCACATAACTTTCACCACCAAATTTTTTCAATGTCACAGCAGTTTCCATTACCATAACCATGCCTGTAAATGTGGCAATGATTCCGACCAGTGGAAATGACTCAATTCCAATTCTTGCCATCTGTTCAAACAAGATCTTTTTTCTTCTGAAACCATCAGTAAAAATTTTCTTAATTGCGCTGGCAATGATAAATGTGATTTCGCCAAGATAAAAAATGGCTTCGAGGGCAAGTTTTCCAAGAGAATCTATAAATCCAATCATGTTGGCTGTCTTTTAGAACAGTTTTCAAATCTTAAACAGTTTTTCAAAAATGTGAGTTGAATCCGATCAGTTGGACCGTTTCTGTGTTTCGCGATAATAATATCTGTCAACCCCTTTGTTTCCTCGGACTCGTCATATTGTTCGTCTCTGTGAATAAAGATCACCAGATCGGCATCCTGTTCGATGGAACCGCTTTCTCTGAGATCAGCAAGAACAGGTCTTTTATCCTCTCTTCTTTCTATTAACCTGTTCATCTGTGAAAGTGCTATCACAGGAATTGAAAGTTCCTTTGCCATTGCCTTCAACGATGCTGAAATATCAGTAATTTCCTGTTGCCTATTTTCGTATCTCCCTCTGCCCCTCATTAATTGAAGATAATCAATAACCACAAGTTGAATGTTTTCTCTTGATTTTAATCTCCGCGCTCTTGCTCTTACTTCAAATATAGAAAGCGCAGGCGTGTCGTCAATAAAAATCGGCGCCTTTTCAAGAATTCCTGCTGCCTGAATCAACTTGCCCATTTCACGATCTGAAAGAATTCCTTTTCTCATAGAGGTTGAATCAATTCGAGCTTCCGAACACAACATTCTCTGAACAAGTTGTTCTTTTGACATTTCAAGGCTGAAAATTAGAACCGGTATGTTTTGAGTAACTGCAAGATTCTGAGCGATGTTGCAGGCAAAAGCGGTCTTTCCCATTGAAGGTCTGGCTGCAATTATGATAAAATCAGATTTCTGGAAACCCAATGTAAGATTATCAAGGTCTATGTATCCGCTCGGCAGTCCTGTCACATGCTTCTGTCTTGCGTGGATTTTCTCAAAAAGATCCAGATTTTCTTTTACAAGCTTTGATATCGGGTATGCTTCCCTTGCATTCATGTGTTCTGACACATCAAAAATCATGGATTCAGCGCTATCAAGCAAGCCATCAACATCCTGTGTGCAGGCGTATGCTTCTGAGACAATTTTCGTGGAAACATTGATCAGGGATCGTAGAACAAATTTATCGCGTACAATCTTTGCATAGTCCTCGATATGTGCTGCCGTAGGAACAAAGTCAAATAGAGATGTCAGGTATGATATTCCGCCCACTTGTTCAATTTTGTCTGTTTCTTTCAGGTAATTTGTCAGTGTAATGATGTTGCATTTGATATTTTTCTCGAAAAGGTCCTGAATCGCATTAAAAATTAACTGATGACGGTTGTCATAAAAAAATTCTTTTCTAATGATTTCAAGTCCCCTAATCAGAGCATCCTCTTCAAGAAGCATTGATGCAAGAAGGGCCCTTTCTGCCTCGATATTTTGAGGTGGCACCTGTCCGTTAACAGGTAAACTCTTTTTTTTAGCCATGAGTCCTACCGACAATAGAGCGGGGCAAATTCATATCCACCGGTTTAATGACCGTTTAATATGTTACGTGGTTTCCTGTTTCTGTACAACCCAGACCTTTAATTCCGCGTTTATTTCTCCGATGAGGTGTATTGGAATCTTATAGATACCCAGCTTTTTGATGGGCTCTTCAAGATGAATTTGATGCCTATCTATCTCAATATCATGCTGGTTTTTCAAAGAAATTACTATATCCTCTGCAGTAACTGAGCCAAATAATTTTTCTTCTTCGCCAGCATTGGCTTCAATCGTAATTGATATCTTGTTTAACTTTTTCTGAAGCGCCTCTGCTTCCTTCAATAGCTTTTCTTTCTTTATTGCTGCTGCTCGCTTAATTTCTTCAATCTTTTTAATATTTTTTTCGTTTGCCTCGAGTGCAAGCCCTTTCGGAATAAGATAATTTCTTGCGTAACCGTTTCGTACCTCACATATCTGTCCTTCCTGCCCGAGACCTTTAACATCTTTTGTAAGAATAATTTTCATTATTCTGCTCCTTAAACCTGAATATATGGAAGAAGAGCCATATATCTGGCACGTTTGATTGCTTTTGCAAGGGACCTTTGATGTCGCGCACAAACACCAGTCAATTTTGAAGACAAGATCTTTCCCCGTCCGCTCATATATCTTCTTATCCTACCAACATCTTTGTAATCAATTTCATGTATTTTGTCTTCGCAGAACTTACAGCCCTTTGCCCGTTTCTTCTTCCTGATTGTCCGTTTCTTCTTTGAATCCTTCGTCTTTTGTTCCATTGACCATTTCTCCTTTTATCTCGGGTAAAGATTTATCAAGAAATTGAAAGTTTTCAACATTCACTTCAAGAGTTGATCTTTTTTCTTTGTCAGATGTCTCCCACTGGCGGTAACTTAACCGACCTTCAACAAAAATCAATGCGCCTTTTTTCAAATATTCATAGCATATTTCTGCCCTCTTCCCCCACACCACCAGATTTACATAACAGGGGTCTTCTATTTTTTCCCCTTCTTTTGTCGTGTATTGTCTGTTCACTGCCAGCCCAAAATTGGCAACTGCGCTACCTGAAGGAGTGTATCTTAATTCAGGGTCCCTTGTCAGTCGCCCAATCAAAAAAACCTTATTAAGACTTGGATTTGCCATTTTTCACAAACTCAGGAAATTCCTTTTTTGCAATCACAAGGGTCCTGAGAATTTTCTCTCTGTGCTTAAGGTTTTCCTCAATTTTCTTTAAATCCTGTGAACTGCATTCAAAATAAAAAAGATAATAGTATCCTTCTTTTTTCTTTTTAATTGGATACATTAAACTACGTCTGCCCCACAGTTCACTGTGAACCAAATTTGCTCCTGATGAACTTATAGCCTGCGAAATCGCTGATATTTCTTCATTCAATCCATTCTGGTCAAGGCCAGGATCAAGAAGCATACATGCTTCATATTTTCTTGGCATCTGTCCTCCACGGTCAACATTTTTCTTCTGTTTGATTCTGTATTGATTATACCCATATTTCATCAATTGTCAAAAAGGTAGCCTTTTGACATAAATCGCAAAAACAGGTACATTATTATATTGCCTTTGGGGAGGAAAAACATGGTACGGGTCAGGTTTGCACCGAGTCCTACAGGATATCTTCATATAGGAAATGCGAGAACAGCACTATTCAACTATTTATTCGCAAGAAAAAACAATGGGAAATTTATTTTAAGAATCGAGGATACCGATATAGAAAGGTCAAAAAAAGAATTTGAAGAAAGTATCATAGAGGATTTAAAATGGCTTGGTTTAACATGGGACGAAGGGCCTGATTGCGGTGGTCCCTATGGTCCATATAGACAAACCGAGAGGTTGCATCTCTACAGAGAGTATGCCAGTAAACTTCTTTCAGAAGGTAAAGCTTACAGATGCTGGTGCACAAAGGAAGAAATTGAAAAAAGAGTTGTATGTGATTTTCGTGATAAGACTGCTGGATACGATAATTACTGCAGAAATCTGACAGAAGCACAGATAAAGGAGTTTCAAGCGCAGGGACGAAAGCCAGTGTTGAGATTCAAGGTTCCGCATAAAGAAATTGTTGTCAACGATATCATCAGAGGTCATGTAAGATTTGAACCAGACTCAATCAACGATTTTGTAATTATGAAATCAAATGAAATTCCCACATTTCATTTTGCAGTGGTCATTGACGACCTGCACATGCAGATTACTCATGTAATTAGGGGAGAAGACCATCTTTCAAACACCCCCAAGCACATACTGATTTTTGAAGCTCTGGGATACACTGTTCCTGCGTTTGCGCACATGTCAATGACTCTTGGCCCTGATAGAACCAGACTCAGTAAAAGACATGGAGCCACAAGTGTACGGCAATATAGGGAAAAGGGATTTCTCTCAGACGCAATGTTTAATTATCTTGCTCTTTTAGGTTGGAGCAGTAAAGACAATCAGGAAATTTTTTCGAGACAGCAGATGATACAGGAATTTTCCCTGGAAGCATGCAATCGATCAAATGCAATCTTTGACCCGGCAAAACTTTTGTGGCTTAACAGTCAGTATATGCGAGGGAAATCAGCAAAAGAAATTTTTGAACTTGCCATCCCATTTCTTGAAAAAGCAGGATATCACAAATTCGATTTACAGCAACACAGAGATATTATTGAAAAAGCCATTGAGATGGAAAAAGAAAAATTAAAAACCCTTGAAGATGTTGTAGAAAGAACCGGGTATTTTATTTCAGAAGATATTTCATGGGATGCTGAATTGACAAAAAAATTCAAAACTGTCCAGGTAGTCATGGTGCTTGATACCTTAAAATCCAAACTGGGACAGATTCAACCATTCGAAAAACAAAATATTGAAGACATGATAAGAAAATTCTGCCAGGACAATCACCTGAAAACTGGTGAGGTCTTTCATCCTCTCAGATTTGCACTCACAGGAACAACAAAAGGTCCCGGCTTGTTTGAGTTAATTGAACTGCTTGGGAAACAACAAACCCTGAAACGAATAGAACAATTTCTTACAAACATCAGAGTATGATTTCAAAAGAAAAAATTTTTGAATTGAAAAAGGCAGCAACTGAAATATTGAAAAAGGCATGCATCGCTGTGAGAGACGAAGAAATTGAAGCAATGGAAATTGTTGAGATGGGGCTTGGAAAACCAGAGATTATTGGATTACAAATTATCGTGTATGTAAACAATGACAGATATTGTGCAAAAGAATTGATTCTTCTTCCAGGGCAAACCTGCCCGGAACATAAACATGGTCCATTGGGGTCAGACAATCCAGGGAAAATGGAAACATTCAGATGCAGATGGGGACAGGTTTATCTCTTGGTACCAGGACCTCGTACCACTCCGATGAAAGCAAAAGTGCCTGATTTCAGAAAAGAATACTTTACAGTATTTCATGAAATTGTCCTGAATCCTGGAGACCAATATACGCTGCCACCAGATACACTTCACTGGTTTCAGGCAGGAAGTCAGGGAGCAGTGATTTCGGAATTTTCTTCGCCAAGTTTTGACGAAAAAGACATTTTTACAGATCCATTAATAAGAAGAAAGCCATGACCCGCATTTTATTTTTTAACACTCTCTCAAGACAGAAGGAACAATTTAAGCCAATAGAAGAGGGAATCGTAAAAATGTATACATGCGGTCCAACAGTTTACGACTATGCCCATATTGGAAATTTCAGAGCTTATGTTTTTGAGGATGTTCTTCATAGATTTCTGGAATATGTAGGATACAGAGTCAACAGAGTAATGAACATCACTGACATAGACGATAAAACCATTGCTGGTGCAATAAAAGAAGGTGTATCTCTCAGTCAATATACAGAAAAGTATATCAAGGCATTTTTTGAAGATATGGATTGCCTGAAATTAAAAAGGGCGACGCATTTTCCAAGAGCAACCCAGCACATCCCTGAAATGGTTTCTTTGATAAAAAAACTCATTGAAAAGGGCCATGCGTACGAAAAAAATGGTTCCATATACTTCAAAATCAGTTCATTCCCGGAATATGGAAAACTTTCTCACTATGATTTTGAAAACCTTTTAACAACAAGTACTGATGCAGACGAATACGAAAAAGACCAGGCGAGGGATTTTGCTCTATGGAAAGCCACAAAGGACGAACCATTTTTCTGGGATACAGAAATTGGTAGGGGTAGACCCGGCTGGCATATAGAATGTTCTGCGATGAGTATGAAATATCTGGGTGAAACCTTTGACATTCACACCGGTGGGGTTGATAATATCTTTCCACATCATGAAAATGAGATTGCTCAGAGCGAAGCAGTAACAGGAAAAAAATTTGTAAACTACTGGCTGCACTGTGCACACCTTCTCGTCAATGGCGAAAAGATGTCAAAATCAAAGGGAAATTTTTATACATTAAGGGACCTGTTAAAAAAGGGTTATCATCCTTCTGGTATCAGATATCTTCTTATGACCACCCATTACAGGGATCCATTGAACTTTACAGAACAATCCCTTAAACAGGCAGAAAATACCGTAAAACACATTCAGGCATTCTATCAAAGAATTTCTTTTGCCCTGGACAATGAAGGAAATTCAAATCAGGACATAGAACAATACATCAATGAGGCATCAGAAAGTTTTATCAACGCACTTAGCGATGACTTAAATATATCTCTGGCAATGTCAGAGATATTCAAATTTATGCATGGTGTTAATGAAATTTGTGAAAAAACCAAAATTTCAGGCAGTGATGCAAAGAGAATTATAGAGTTTCTTGAAAAAATCAACGAGGTAATTGCAATTATTGAACCAGTTGAAAAATTACCTGATAACTTTGTTAATCTTATCAAAAAACGAGAGCAGGCAAGAAAAGAAAAAAATTTTACACTTGCTGACCAGATAAGAAGCACACTTGCTGAATCTGGCATTATTCTTGAAGATACTCCATACGGAACGCGATGGATCAGGAAATAAAAAATCAAAATTTGATTCCTGAAGAAAGCGCACAGTATATCATCGTTCAGGGAGCAAGAGAACACAACCTGAAAAATATCTCTGTTAAAATTCCGAGGAATAAATTTATCGTGATTACAGGCATTTCAGGTTCAGGTAAATCATCCCTTGCTTTTGATACTCTTTACGCTGAAGGACAGCGAAGATACATAGAAAGTTTATCTGCTTACGCAAGACAATTCCTCGAACAGATGAAAAAGCCGGATGTTGATCATATTTTTGGTCTTCCTCCTGCCATTGCGATTGAACAGAGAAAATCAGCGGCAAATCCGCGTTCCACTGTTGCCACAACCACTGAAATCTACGATTACCTCAGATTGCTTTACGCAAGAATTGGAGAAGTCCACTGTCCGGAATGCCATAGACCTATTTCAAAAATATCCTCAAGCGAGATTATTGATAAAATTATGGTTCTTCCTGAAAAAACAAAACTTCGTATACTTGCGCCGATTATTCGTGGAAGAAAGGGAGAATATAGAAAAATTCTTGAGGAGATCAAAAAGTCGGGCTTTTTGAAAGCACGAATAGATGGAAAAATTGTTGACCTTGACCAGGAAGTGTCTTTAAAAAGATATAAAACCCATTCCATTGAGGTCGTGATTGACGAAATTGAAAAGTCCTCAGACAGGCAGAGAATTGCTGAAAGTGTTGAAATGGGATTGAAAATCGGTAAGGGGCTGCTTATTATCAATCAAAATGGTTCAGACCAACTATTCAATGAAAAACTGGGGTGTCCAATCTGCGGAATTAGCTTTGACCAGATTGAACCAAGAAACTTTTCATTCAACAGTCCCTATGGTGCGTGTCCTGAGTGCAAAGGACTTGGATTTTTAATGAAAATCGACCCTGAACTTGTAATTCCTGACAAAAATAAAACATTCAGAGAAGGAGCAATCAGAGCGTGGCAGGATACTGGCGGAAGACATATATTTTTTTATTATAGAGGGCTTTTGAGAAATATGTTGCGTCGCATCGGGAAAACTTTAGATACCCGGGTATGCGACCTGTCTGATAAGGAAATAAATTTCATTCTTTATGGCGATGAGGAAGAGGGCTACGAAGGGGTTGTTCCAAATCTCGAGCGGCTTTTTCAACAAACAGAGAGTGAATTCAGACGCGAAGAAATCATGAAATACATGAGAGAACTTGTGTGCCCTTCCTGTAAGGGAGATAGATTAAAACCAGAAGCACTGGCAGTAACAGTGGAAGACAGGTCTATTATGGATGTTTGCAGAATGAGTGTTTCATCTGTGAAACGATTTTTTGAAAACCTGAATCTTACTGAAAAACAACAAATAATTGCCAGACAAATTCTTAAAGAAATCATAAGCAGAACAAGTTTTCTTGAAGAGGTCGGGCTTGATTATCTGACTCTTGATAGGATGACCCATACTCTGTCTGGAGGTGAAGCAGAAAGGATCCGACTTGCAACTCAAATAGGTTCAGGACTGGTTGGCGTTCTGTATATTCTTGACGAACCAAGTATAGGGCTGCATCCGCGAGATAACCACAGGTTAATCACAACACTGAAACACCTTTCCACACTTGGCAACACGGTCATCGTAATAGAACATGATGAAGAAATGATGAGAAATGCTGATTACATCATAGACCTTGGTCCTGGCGCAGGGAAAAATGGAGGAGAAATTGTCGGTTGTGGCACTATTGAAGAAATTATTCTTTCGGAAAGGTCCATTACCGGCAAATATCTGGCGGGCGTATTATCAATTCCTGTTCCAAAAACAAGACGTAAGGTACAGAACAAATACATTTCCATCATTGGTGCATCTCATAATAACCTGAAAAATATCGACGTGAATATTCCACTGGGACTTTTTGTTTGTGTCACAGGCGTGAGTGGTTCTGGAAAAAGCAGTTTAATTGATGATGTACTCACTCAGGGTTTGCGAAAAATACTTTATAATAGCAAGGTAGTACCAGGTAAACACAAAGCCATTGTGGGTGTAGAAAATATTGATAAGGTCGTCATTATTGACCAATCTCCAATTGGGAGAACTCCAAGGTCAAATCCAGCCACTTACACTGGTGCCTTTGACCTTATCAGAAAATTATTCAGTTATACCCAGGAATCAAGAATCAGAGGTTACAAGCCAGGAAGATTCAGCTTTAATTTAAGAGATGGAAGATGTCAGGCATGCCAGGGCGAAGGCATTATGAAAATTGAAATGCATTTTTTACCTGATGTCTTTATTCCATGCGAAGTTTGTGGCGGAAAACGATATAACAAGGAAACTCTTGAAATCACCTATCGTGGGAAAAATATTGCGGAAATTCTGGAAATGAGAATTGAGGAAGCTGTTGAATTTTTCAAACATATTCATCCCCTGGCAGCAAAACTGCAAACATTGTGCGATGTAGGATTGGGTTATCTTGAACTGGGGCAACCTGCAACAACACTTTCAGGAGGAGAAGCTCAGAGGGTAAAACTTGCTGCAGAACTTTCCAGAAAGGGAAACGAAAAAACACTCTACATACTTGACGAACCTACAACAGGGTTGCATCTTTACGATATTCAAAAATTGCTCACAGTGTTAAACCGATTGGTTGACAAAGGAAGCACTGTCGTGGTTATTGAACATAATATCGAAGTGATAAAGTCCGCCGATTACATCATAGACCTTGGGCCTGAAGGTGGAGACAAAGGCGGTCAAATTGTCTGTACTGGAACTCCTGAAGAGGTTGCGAAAAATCAAAGGTCATACACAGGACAATTTTTACGCAGGGTACTTTATCAAAAAAATACAAGTGTTGCGTGAGGGACTTTTATGGTCACAAATCTTCCTCCACATTATCATACAAAGGAAGCAGAATTAAAAAACGCTAAGACACCTGAAGAAAAAATTGCCATTCTCCTTGAGATGATGGCAATCATGCCCAAACACAAAGGAACTGAAAAACTTCAAAAAGAACTCAAGTCAAAAATGGCAAAACTTAGAAAGGAAGCCGCTGAAAAAAAAGTAATATCAAGGGGAAGCCCTGTTCCGACGATTGAAAGGGAAGGTGCAGGACAAATTATCATCGCAGGACCACCAAATACTGGAAAATCAAGCCTTCTTGCAGCAACAACGAAAGCAAAGCCAGAAATTGCAGATTATCCATTCACGACAAAGATTCCCCAGCCAGGCATGTTAAAGTACGAAGATATCCAGATTCAATTGATTGATACCCCTGCCCTTTTGCCAGGAATTTCTGAAAATTGGCTTGGCGATATGATGAGAAAGAGCGATGTAATTCTCATACTTCTTGACCTTTCTGATGATGATATACTTGAAAAAATGGAACAGACCATGCAGGTGCTTGAACAATTCAAAATCAAACTACCTGATACATGGGAATTCACAAAGAAAATTCTCTGGGTTGGAAACAAAATTGATATTCCCTCCTGGCAGGACATAAAAAATGTGCTGTGTGATCTTTATCCAATAGGCAATCAAATTGTGCCAATTTCTGTGTTACAAAGAATCAACCTTGAACTGCTATCAGAACAGATATTCAAAAAACTTGAAATCATCAGGGTTTATACGAAAATTCCGGGTAAGCCACCTGAAATGAAAGACCCTTATACCATTGCAGCAAATTCCACGCTTGAGGACCTTGCAAAAGCAATTCATAAGGACCTGGTGAAAACTTTTAGATACGCAAGACTATGGAAGCAAGGCACAGGAAATCCAATCATAGCAGGCAGGGACTATGTTCTTGAAGACAGAGACCTGGTGGAAATACACGCAGAGGATACCAAATGAATGTAAAACTTGCCGCTGTAAATATTAGAAAAACATATACTAACACAGTGGTACTTGATAATGTGTCTATCAGGGTTGGTAAATCTGAATTTTTTGCATTGCTTGGTCCTTCGGGAAGTGGCAAAACCACACTTCTGCGAATCATTGCTGGATTTGTCAGTCCTGATAGTGGAAAAATCTTTGTTGAAGACAAAGACATCACAAATGTTCCTGCAAATAGAAGAAACATGGCAATGGTCTTTCAAAACTATAGCTTATGGCCACATATGACAGTATTTGAAAATGTTGCCTTCGGACTTAGAATAAGAAAAATTCCTGTCAACGAAATAAAAGAAAAAGTCAACAGGATCCTCGCCATGGTTGATTTACAACAGCATTCCACAAAAAAACCACAGCAACTTTCTGGTGGACAACAACAAAGAGTTGCGCTTGCACGAGCACTGGTGATTGAACCTGACATTCTTCTTCTTGATGAACCATTGAGCAACCTTGACGCACATCTCAGAGATCAGTTGAGGCAGGAAATAAAAATGCTCCACAAAAATCTTGGAATCACCACGATATATGTGACACACGACCAGAAGGAAGCAATGTATCTTGCAGATACCATTGCAGTGATGCTTGATGGAAATATTGTTGAAATGGGAAGTCCTGAAATTGTTTATCAAAAGCCCTCAACCCTTCAGGCAGCCAGATTTCTTGGACAGCTGAATGAAATTTATGGCGTGGTAAAAGAAATCAAAAATGATTTATATGATGTTGAAACAGATATTGGAATGCTTAAGGCAAAATCAGCAATTAAGTTTTCTATCAATCAACAGGTTACTGTCGGGTTCAGGCCAGAATTCATTCAGTTTCCAGCATCCCAGGATACCACCAACAGAATTGAATGTGAACTCCATTCATATGAATATGCTGGTGCTTTTATCAATCTTGTCTTGAAGAAAAATTGCACGCTTTTCAAAGCAATATTGCCAGCGGTATCATTCCGCAAGCCAGATGATAAAGTGTGCGTGATCGGCATTAATCCTGAAACCATTTTGCTATTCAAAAAAGAACAATGAAAAATGTATTTCTTGCGCTATTGGTATTTTTTGTCGTATTTACAGGATATCCGCTTGTATTTGTTTTCTGGAAATCTGCTGATGTATCTATCCATCTTTTTCCTGTTGTGTGGTCAAGTATCAGTGTGAGGCAGAGCTTTTTCAATAGCATTCTCCTTGCAATTTCAGTAACAATTGCAACCAGTATTATTGGTTTTCCACTGGCTTATGTAATGAGTTTCTTGAAAATCCCTGCAAAAAATTTCTGGCGAAAAGCATTTCTTCTTCCTCTTGTTGCACCGCCTTTTGTCTCTGCAATAGCCATGAGGCAGATTCTTTCGCGTTTTGGTCCGGTTAATTTGGTACTGATGAAGATGGGCATTACCACAACGCCCATAGATTTTTTAGGAACCGGCCTTGCGGGGATTTTTATACTTCAGGTTCTTCATCTGTATCCTATTATTTACCTGAACATTCTTTCATCGCTTGAAAACATAGAAACTTCCTGCATTGAAGCCGCTGAAAATCTTGGTGCCTCACTGATGCAGAATTTCAGAAAAATCATTTTTCCGCTTGCATTGCCAGGATATTTTGCCGGTGCATTTCTTGTGTTTATATGGTCACTCACTGACCTTGGTACTCCCATTGTATTTGATTACCCGAATTTGATTCCGGTCCTGATATTTCAATCTCTTACAGACATTTATTCAAATCCAGCTGGCTATGTTCTCATTATATTTATCTGTATTCTTGCAATGATATTATTTTTCTTCACCAAATATTTGCTGACAAAAATGTCTTTCGTAGGCATAGCGAGGTATAAAACCACAATGGAACCATTACGTATTTCAACACCTGTATCAACAGCAATTTCAGTTTCTCTTGGATTTCTTCTTTTCGCCTCGCTTTTACCCCATATATCAGTGATTCTTAATTCGATAGGGCAAAGGTGGTTTTTCACAATTCTTCCCGATAGATGGACATTTCAATATTACAAAGATGTATTTCTTCATCCAATCGCAAGAGTCAGTCTGATAAACAGTACAATTTATTGTATTATCACAGGAATATTGATTATGGTCATCAGTGTTGCCACAGGTATGATTTTATCCAGAACGCAAATCAAGGGAAAAAACATTCTTGAAAGTTTTGTGATTCTTCCAATGGCTGTACCTGGAATTGTTTTCGCATTTTCCTATGTTGTTGCGTTTTCAGAAACCTTTATAGATGTGAGAAATTTTTCAGTGTTTCTGCTTATAGTGGCTTATGTTCTCAGACGTCTGCCATTTGCAGCAAGAGCCGTTGTCGCAAATTTTCAACAGATTGACATTTCCTGTGAAGAGGCAGCATTCAATCTTGGCGCATCAAGATGGAAAACCTTTGTCAGCATCACAATGCCAATGTTGAGAAGCGGAATTATAGCAGGTTTCATATTCTCTTTTGCGTTTTCCATGATGGAGGTCTCGAGCAGTTTGATACTGGTGAACAAACAACAGTATTTCCCGATTGCAAAAGGGATATACCAACTGGCTGGAAGAATCACTGATGGTCCGTATATTGCGTCTGCCCTCGGAGTGCTGGGAATGATTGTCAGTTTTACGGCTTTAATGATTATCCAAAAAATATCTGGAAAACAGGAAATATCCTTCTCTATTTAGAATATGATAAAATAAATAATACGGGCGGTTGGCTCAGGGGCAAGAGCGCCTCCCTCACACGGAGGAGGCCGCAGGTTCAAATCCTGCACCGCCCATTTTTATTATCTAACAATTCCCATTTCATATTCTTTCGCTCTTTTCAAAAAATTATCTTTTATCTGTATTAGAAATGGATTAAAAAGGTGTTGAAATAGAGTTGTATAATAGGAAGGGTCTGGCAACTGACTTTGCAACCACATCTTGAAAGAAGGACTGTTTTATTTTTTAAATCCTTCGCATTTTAGCAAAATACTGAATTTTAACCTAAAATCCCGCCTTTTTTAATAACTATGTAAAGCAATCCACCGCAATACT
>JBMFLH010000021.1:0-26825 GCA_049971295.1 Candidatus Ratteibacteria bacterium
TACCACTTCTAAAATAACCCAGTTGTTCTCCAAGAAATTCGGGGTCAATCAAAAAATCCCATTCATCCGGAAATCCTGCGACAAATATATTTTTTCCTGTCACCCTTTCATAACCCTGTTCAATACACGGTGAAAAAAATCTCTTCATATATGAGGTGGCTGCCTTTTCAGCGAACATCTGAGGATTATACTTGAATGCCACTTGCTGAATTTCCTGAATTTTTTCAAGGTCCTTGTTTGCACTGATGAAGTCAAATTTATTTCTGTTTTCAAGCATGGACAAAAATGCAGAAAGATAATCATAGGAAAGGCGGAAAATGGCAACCTTCTCTTCGTATTTTGTATTTTTTACCTTTGCTTCAGCATTTTTAAGGTATTGATTGGCTGTTTTCATAACTTGTGGATTATAAATAAAAGGAAGGTCGTGAGAACAACCAGTATGATAATCTGCATCCCTTAAAGCAGCATCCATCAAAACGATGTATTTTTCCATTTCTTCTGCTGCTGGTCCAAAAAAGTTCATTGCAAAATCATGTATTAAAGCATCCACGTCTGCAGTATGGTTCCAGAATAGTTTTGTTGCGATATAAATTGTTGGCGTCATACTTGCCCAGTGCGGAATTGTTTCAACCCTCCATCCCTTTATCCCTAACTGATAAGCAACAGGAATTTCATCCCTGATTGCATGAACTTTGCTGAATGGAAAGCCAGGGTCAGCCAGGTTAAAAAAGTAACCCCTTTCATATGTTTCTGGAAGTAATTTTCCCCAGGACTCCATAATTTTCCTGTAATAACTTCTCTCCGGACAAACAGGATTTGACATACCATGAATCCTACACAAACTAATTGGCGCAAACGCTGGAACAATTCGTGAATCTGGTTTTACCTTCACTGGTGGTTTCATATAACAGGAATAACAGTAAAATCCGATTTTTTTATCAGGAAACTCGTCTGAAATACCTTCAAGAACTTTGTTAAAAAACCAGATGTATCTATCGGTCATTGAAGTGGTGTGTTCAAAATTATCAAAATCACCTGCGTCAAGGGCGCGGCAATTCTCGCATTCACAAAATCCACCCCCGTCATTGGGTCCCATACCAATCCACTCGGCAGAAGGATTTTTTCTGAAGTAATTTTTTGTCTCTCTGATTGCCCTTGCAAGCACCTCGGGATTTGATACGCACAACTGACTCGCCTGTCTTTTCCCATTGACAAGCGCAAACAATTCTGGTTCTTTATTTATATCTGCCTTTCCGATGTTAATTCCGTGAGCAGATGGAAAATATGGCCCACCAAGTCGCATCCTTCTGTACCAGGTTTTATCAACTGCCATCTGCAGATGTCTTGCATGAAAAGAAGGAATTTGAATGTTATTTTGCTCCTGTATGGTTATGGTCTTTTTTTCTGGAATGACTGTGCCTATATCTCCTGGCATATACCATCTGACACCAATTTGCTCAAGAAGTTCATAAACCCCAAAAAGTGTCCCTTCACTGGATAAGCCCGCAATTCTAATGCTGCTGATACCAAAAGGATTGGTTTGAACCTGAATCATAAATGAGGCAGGATCTGTGCCCTTAGAACGGATGGCTTTTTCCATTTCTGTCGTCATAGCAACGCTTCCAATAAAAATATAGCATATCCCTTTATTGCCGAGCACTGGATTGATTTGCCAGGTCTTATCAGCACTCTGTTGCACGATGCCAATTCTGCAACCACTGATTTTCTCAATATGTTCAACAAGTTCTTTCGCAGCAAAATTTTCGTCAGAATCTGGTTGAGAAGAAATCAGAATCACTGCTTTCGCATTTCCATTGTCAACGATGGTAACTGACTTTGCATAAGACATACCCGCGCACAAAACAATAAAAAGTATTACCAATACCACCTTCATGATTTTTTTCTTCTTTTAAGTTCACTCAAAATTTCAGAAACAAGTTTTTCAATCCTTCTTCCATATTCAATATAATTTCTGTATCTCACTTCTGCTTCTGACGTTACGCTGGGGTCGTGGTAAACAACAGCCATGTGCGGTTCAATTGATATTCCACCATCATAACCACTTGCGAAAAGGTCAGTAAGAATCTCTCTTACCATGCCCTTACCTTCTCCAGGGAACGTGCAAACATGTTTTCCGTCATCCTTCACATAACCATCCTTGATATGAACATAAACAATATGCTGCTTCACGTGGGTATAAAATTCCCATGGATCCTGCATTTTATATGGTCTGGGTCCCCTGACATCAGGATGGAATAAAGGATTCCCCGTGTCATAAACAAGTTTCAGCGCAGGTGAATTTACTCCTTCGAGAAGCCGAAGAGTGTGTTCCCAAGACAAAGAACCCCATCCTGAACAGTTCTCATGCACGCACAAAACTCCGCCATCTTCAGCCATTTTTACAATGGTCTTGACTCTATTTATGGCTTCTTTTGACCAGTCCCTATCAAGTTGGTCATCTGGAATTGCAAAGCTCATAATCCGAATCATCTTTGTACCAAGTCGGTGCATCCTGGGAATCGCTCTTTTCATCTCCTCATAACTTTTGTCAGGTGGTTCTGTAATCTTTTGAGCCCAGTTAGCAACACCGCTTCCAAAACAATTGATTTTTATCCCTGCCTGCTGAAGCTTTTCGCAAATTTCTTCAAATTTTCTATCGTCAACCATCGTCAGGTTGACTCCATCAATACTTCTTGATTCAATATACTTCCAGCCAAGTTCCTTTGTCGCACGAATCTGGCCATCAATATCAGGTGCTGCCTCGTCAGCAAATCCAGTAAAATACATACTTCCTCCCTGTTATGAGTGTTAGATTAACCTGTTTTTCCTCTTCCTGAACTAATGGTATTATTCTTATTTTTTTTCACGTTTCCCGCAGGTTGTCTTTTTTCTCAATTTCTGGTAAGTGCAAAAAATTTTCTATGCGTCCCACCGGCTCAATTTCCTTTGCAGATGCGCCGATTTCTTGAAGTTTTTTCATCGAGGGCATGAGCCTGGTTTCAAAAGAGCCTATGGTCGCGTTATAATTTTTGATAGCTGTATCAAGGGCCTTACCTGTATTTCTAAGATGTTCGATGAATACTGACATTCTTTCGTATAATTGACTTCCTATTTCAGCAATAGAGCGGGCATTTTCTGCAACTGAGTATTGTTGCCATCCAAAAGCCACTGCCTTTAACAATCCCAGTAATGTCACAGGCGTTGCAATAAGTACATGATTTTCTGCAGCATACTCCAGCAGTCCAGGGTCATTTTCATACGCGGCAGAGATTGACGCTTCATTTGGCACAAACATAATCACCACCTCTGGAGCAGGATTAAATTGAGCCCAGTATTTTTTGCTGGCAAGAATTTGAATTGTTTCACGAACCTTTCTCGCAAAAAGGCGCAATTTTTCTTGTTTTTGAGATGGCTCTGAGTTTATTGCATCAAGATATGCTACCATTGGGCTCTTGGCATCAACAGGCAATATTCCTCCATTTGGAAGATGAATAATCATGTCAGGTCTGCCTTCCTGGGTGCTGATTTGTTCTTCGTAATCAACATGTCTTGTCATACCGGCAAGTTCCACGACCCTTCTCAATTGAATCTGTCCCCACTGACCGCGCACCTCCGTAGTTCTCAACGCCTGATTTAATTGCACTGTTAGTATTCTCAACTGGTCCTGTGTTGTGAATAATTGTTGCAATTGTTCCTGTAAGCCTCTGTAAGCACCTTCTCTTTTTTTCTCAAGTTCCCTTATTTCGTCATCCATCTTCTTCAGTGTTTCTGACAGTGGCTCAACAAGCTTCTGCAATTCTACCCTGTGGGTACTCCAGTCGCCTCTGACCTGGTGAAGAATGGACTCAAGAGATTGCCTGGCTGTTTTTAGAAAATCTTCTGCATTACCCCTGAGTGCCTGAGTTGCGATGGAATTAAACGCGTCTTTCAGCTGTTCCTGGGCTTTTTCTGTCCACGAAATTTTTTCAGCATATGACTCTTTCTCTTTTCTCAATTCTGCTATTTCAATCATAAGCTTTGAATTTTCTTCTGACAGCGCCTGTATGTTTGCTTCCAGATCAGAAATCTTTTTATCCTTTTCTCTGATTGTCTTTGAACTTTCTCGCACATGCAGCAGGTATATCGCAAAGACCAGGACCAGGGAAAAAATAAGTACTATCGTATTCATATGTAACTCCTGAATTTATTATATAACTTTTCCATTTTACTTCCATCTATATGATCAAGTAACAATTATGCGCATTTCTTCCTCAAGTATTTTCAAAAATACATTAACAATATCAGGATTGAATTGTCTTCCGCTATTTTCCTTTAATTCTTTGATTGCTTCTGATATCGATAACGGTTTTCTATAGGCTCTGGCTGTAGTCATTGCATCAAAAGCATCTGCAACTGACAATATCTGAGCAAGCAGGTTAATATTGCTTTTATCCAGTCCATCAGGATATCCTGTACCATCAAATCTTTCATGATGCTGTCTCACGATTTCAAGTGCATCTTTTTCCAATAATACAGGTCTTAAAATTTCTTCACCAACAACAGGATGGGTTTTAATAATGTTCCATTCGTCTTCTGTCAATGGTTCTTCTTTCTGTAATACATTTTCTCCGATACCAAATTTCCCAATATCATGCAGCAAAGCAGTTTCCCGAAGTATTTTTATTTTCTTTTCAGGAATCCCCATTCTCGTTGCTATCTTTTCAGAAAAAAAGGCAACCCTTTCTGAATGCCCTTTCGTATATGAATCTCTGGCTTCAAGAATCGTAACAAACGAACGAATTGTTCTGTAAAGATAACCCTGAAGCATTTTCCGTGATGCTACAAGACCTGTAGTCATCTGGTTAAATGTTCGGGCAAGTTTGCCAAACTCATCATCGCTTCGCAATGGAATGCGATATTCAAAATTTCCCCTTTGAATATTTTTTATTCCCTCCACAAGGTCATTCACAGGGACAGAAATCTGACGTGAAATAAAAAAGCCAAACAGAACTACAAGGATGATTAATACTATTGATGTTCCAATAATTTGCAAATAAATTGTATACCTGATACCTGTTGCATGTCTAATGTCATAATCTATCTTCAATACGGCGACAGGCGTTCCATTTGCATTCCGCAAAGGCGCATAACCTGTCAAGAAACCATTACCTTTTTCTGAAACAAAAGGAACAGCAAAGCCCATCAGAATACCAGGAAATTTGTCAGCCGAATAAGAAGTCCCTCTTGACAATTCAGTACCTTTATCGGCGTTTGCGCCCGCAACAACAAGAAAATGCCCGTTACCCTGACTTGTGAGAACGTAAATGGAAGAAACCGAAGGAATGTCTTTGATCATTTTTTTCAAAGTTCTTTCAAGTAAAGTGAAAAGTTCAGGATTATCAGAAATTCCAGTTAACTTTTCGGCATCAATTGTTGCAGAACAGGTCATAGCAATACTTAAAAGCTCTGTTTTCAGCAGTTCCCTCTGATGTTTCAACATATACCAGCACAGGAAAGCATTTCCTGTGATTATCACAATCAAAACAGGTAAAGCAAAAGTGCAAAAAATCCTTGACCTGAAACTTCTTAAAAATTTCATCTTGTGCAGTTTAAAACTGTCTTTGATTCTGAATGTTATGGCTTTGACGCGATATTAAGATATTTTTCAAGCAATGCCGCATCAGATGGCGAAATATTTACAATCTGACATCCATAATGATACGTTGAACCCATTCTGTTTTCATTCATTACAACATATTCAGCTCTGACAATTTCAGAAAAATGCTTGATCACAAGTTTCATTTCCAGCAAATACGTTTTTCCTGTCTTCATCGGGTGACTGGTTTCAATACAAATGCCTGTTCTGCTGATATTGAGAATGGTAAAGTCAATTGCACTATGCATCAGTCCTTTTTCAACTGCTCTTCCTTTTAAAAGTCCTGTTTCGTAGCGTCTTTCCCTGCGACTGTCAATCGCAATTGGAGAGGTTCTCACAATTACCATTCTGCGGAGTGTTGGACAGAAAATTTTACAGGTAAAATAATGCCATTTCCCTTCCCATAAGAAAAATGCAGTACCATTCTTGCCCATGCCGCTTTCACCGGTGGACTGATCAGTCAGTTCAACAAAAATCTCACCCTGTTTTCCTGTTCCAATCAGTTTTGCTGTGTGTTCCCGGTTCTCTACCCTTATGATAAAGTCCCGCACGCTTCTCAGGTCAAGTGCTGACATGGTCCCCGTAATTACTTTACCCTTTTAATGAAATTTCGTCAACATCAAAGGAAAAACAATTTATGGTATAATTCATCGGTCACCAGGAGATATGATATGTTTTTCCATCTTTTTATCAGAGTATTATCAATTTTCTTCATCATATTTGTTGGCGCATTTGCAAGGAAAAAACAGTTTTTAAATGACGAAACAACCAGCACACTTGCGACGTGCATTACAAACTTTTTTTATCCAGCCCTTATCATATCTTCCATCACATCCGGTTTTACGGTAGCATCCCTGGTTTCAAACTGGTTGTTGCCTGCAGGAACCATATTGATTATGGGAATCGGATATCTTATAGGCATGATGTTTATAAAATTTCTGTCTTTTGATAGTAAAAAACAGAAAAATACATTTTTGTTTCAATGTACGATCAATAATTATGTTTTCTTACCACTCCCAATTGTCGCAATGCTTCTTGGAAACACAGGGGTGGCATATCTCGTGTTCTCCAGTTTGGGCTCAGAAATATCTGTTTGGACCATAGGCATACTCGGGCTCACAGGAAATCATTTTGAAAAAAAGGCAATGAAAAATTTGTTAAGTCCTCCAATGGTTGCTCTTGTTATTTCAATTCTTATCATTTCTATCAGGGACAATTTTGTATACAGTGGAATCATCGTAAACAATTCTCTGAAAGTGATTTTACAGATGCTGGGTAATTCCATTGATATGTTTGGAAAAGCAACTGTTCCACTTGCCCTTTTTACTGCAGGCAGCAGAATGGTGACTCTTAAAATACATCATATAAAGACAGATAAGCAGCTATGGCTGGTGTTTCTGAGACTCATTTTTATTCCCGCTTTTGCCTGTGCTATGATTTCTCTTTTGCCTGTCTCACATGAAATTTTTCTTGTGCTTGTTACTGTCGCGATTATGCCTGCTGCCATTGCAAGTATTATTTTGAGTGATACATATCACGCGGATACCGAGTTTGCTTCGTCAAGCGTTCTGCTGACCCATATCGTTTCGCTTATCACAATTCCCTTGTGGCTCACTTTACTGAATAGATGAGTAAAAATGATATAATACATCCAAGTCACTACACATCTCACAGGGGGTAGCAATGATTCAACTAACAGGGAAAATGGTAAAAATAAGATTCAAGAAGTACTTTGAAGAACAGCGGCTATGGATTTTTGTGGGAAAAGTGCTGGATTTTTCTGAAAACTGGATTATGGTCGAGGGCAAAGGACTGATTGTATCAAAAGGAAAAATCACACCTGTTGACATAGATGAACAGGTAAGGACATTGATAATCCCGAGAGACAATATCTCCCATATCAGACTTTTACCTGACGACTTTGATTTATCGAATATTGAAATTGAAGAAATAGGCATCCGTTATTTTATCAGAGTGAAAAATGCTCCGCACACAAGCATAGGTGAAATTTAAGTGTTATGCTATACCTCTGCCTTGATGAAAATGGTTATGGCCCTGTTATGGGACCGCTTGTTGTAACTGGTATCAGTGGAACTGCTGACAGTGAAAAATTCCCTGAACAGATTTTTGATAGTAAAAGATTATTTTCTTCAAGGAACTGTTTTCCAAAAATTGAAAAAATTGCCCTTGCTATTTTCAAAATAGCATATAACAGATTGCCCTTCACATATAATGAACTGTTTGAACAATCATTTGAATGTGCCAATGTTAAATCCGGTGTTTGCTGGAAAAATTTTTCTGAAATTCCCTTTTTCTCTGATAAATCAGAGATTGAACTCTGTGCCAGCAACATTCACGAATTTCTTGATAAAAATCACATACGTTTGCTTTCCATTCATTCTCAGGTTTTATGTGTCCAGGCATTTAACAATCTTTGTAGAAAACACTTGAAAAAAGATTTTATCAACTATCTAATGTTTGAGAAAATCATACTAAAACATCAGAAAGATTACGACCACATGGTTGTAAAAGCAGGAAAAATTGGAGGGAGGCATTTTTACAAAAAATTTTTGAATAATGGTTTTTGCCACTGGGAAATTCATTATGAAAAAGAAAGTACAATGGCGTCAGAATACCTGATAAAAAAAGAAAATAAACAAATCCATTTGAGTTTTTTAAAAAACATTGAATCCGTCTCATTTCTCGGAGTACTGGCAGGTATCTATGGCAAATACGTCAGGGAACTCTTCATGATTGCGATCAATAAATTTCTTGATACTCAAAGGTTTGTCTCTGGATATAGAGACGCCTATACGAAGCAACTTGTGGCACAATTAAAAATGAAAAATACAGAATTTCAAAATTGTCTTTGTAGAATTAAGTAAAATCTATCCCACTGCTGCCATGCCTTTGAGAATTTTAATTCTTTTTTCAATAGGTGGATGCGTACTGAACATTTCTGCGAAAAACGATTCACTGTTGTTTATTTTTGAATTTCTCGGGTCTGCAATAAACAGATGCGCTGTCCCCACGCTTGCTCTGTCAACAACTTTATCGTAATGGCTTGATATTTTTTCAAGGGCTGAAGCCAGCGCAAGGGGGTTTCTGGTAAATTCAGCAGACGCCGCGTCAGCCATGTACTCTCGTGCTCTTGAAACAGCCAGCGCCATCAATCTTGCTATCAGTGGCGCAATAAGTGTGATAATAATGATTACCAGCAGCAAGAGTCCTGAAGAAGACGATGCTTTACCTGACCTCCTTGTCCTGCCAGAATAGAATATATTTCTTCTTGCCCATTCAGACAGAAGCACAATAGCTCCTGTAATGGCAGCAATCACTGTCATTGTCAATATATCGCGATTTCTGATATGGCCTAATTCGTGAGCAATCACACCCTGTAATTCCTCCCGGTTCATTGAATCAAGAAGGCCGGTGGTAACACACACAGAAGCGTGATTGGCATCCCTTCCTGTTGCAAAAGCGTTGGGTGATGCTTCTTCCATTACGTAGATATTTGGCACCTTTATCCCGGCAGCAATGGACATTTCTTGAACCACATTTACCAGCTGTTGCTCCTTAAAATTAGACACATCAGGTGCCCGGGCATTAACACTTGCCAGAACAAGCTTGTCTCCATAAAAATATGAAATCACACTATTGATGATTGCGACGAAAACAGCAATGATTGTTGTAACAGGAAACTGGTTATGAAAAACCATCCTGTCAATTCCATAACCAATAATTCCAAGAAGAATAATAGATAGTGTTATAACAAAAAACGTTTTCCTTCCGTTGACTCGTTGCTGCTGGAAAAAGTCAATCATATATCAAGGTTCACCTGTGGAACAGATTTTTCTGCCTCTGGTATTTCAAAAAATTCTTTTTTATCAAATGAAAACATGGATGCAATAATATTGCCGGGGAATTGCTGAATCTTTGTATTGTACTGCATCACTGAATCATTATAATGTTGCCTGGCAAAAGCAATCTGATTTTCAGTTGTCGTCAACTGCTCCTGAAGATTTAACACATTCTGACTTGCCTTTAAATCCGGGTAATTTTCAAAAAGTGCGAATAACCTTGTCAAAAGCCCTGAGAGTTCTCCTTCTGCCTGAGCTATATCTCCCACTCCTTTTGCAGAAACAGCCTTATTTCTCGCCTCAATAATTTTTGATAGAGTCTCCTGTTCATATTTCATATATCCCTTCACTGCATTAACAAGGTTAGGAATCAAATCATGTCTTCTTTTCAATTGTGTATCAATTTGCGCCCAGGCATTATCAACCTGTATCCTTGCGCGAACAAGAGAATTATAAAGCCCGATCACAAAGAAAACAAGTAATCCAAGAACTATAAAAAAAATTATCAAACCAGCCATTTTTACCTCCGAATTTTATAAAATTCCGGCTTCATTGCCAGAAATCACGACATACCAGTTGTTTTAAATCCTTTCGTTTTTTTAACCCTGGCGTGTCTGCTGGATATCCAACAGGCGCAAGCGCAATTACATCAACTCCCTCAGGAATACGCAGAAGTTTTTTTGCTTCTGATGGATTAAATGCGCATATCCAGCAAGTTCCAAGACCAAGGTCTGTCGCGGTGAGAATCATATGATCCATAGCAATTGCGCAATCAACATCAAGATGGTTTTTCCCGTCCCTACGAGTCCATGCTTCATTTTTAATCCCGCATATGGCAATCACCACAGGCGCCTGAACAAACCAGTCAGCATCATAAACCTTTCTCAGTTCACTCTCCTTACCCTTTGTACCAATTACAATAATTTTGTAAGGTTGCCTGTTGGCAGCAGAAGGAGCCATTCTTGCAGCCTGTAGAATTTTCTCAATTTTCCACTCTTCGACAGGAGTGTTTTTATACGCCCTGACACTATATCTGGCTGAAATCAATTTTTCAAATTCCATAATGTACCCCTTTGGTCTTTGGAATCAGTATACCCTTTTCGTAATATCACGAAAATCTGTAAATAAGTCAAACCCGCAGATATCTCAGACAACCTTTATATATAATACAGAATATCCCGAGATTTCACAAATCCAGAATTTCATTCTGAACACTGGACCAGGAACATTTTCCCATGGACAGGTATACGTGGGATTGAGCAGGGGTGTATCTCTTGATGGATTTGTGCTGAAAAGGAAAATAAGAAAAAGGGAGATTTTCATTGACTGGGATGTTGTGGATTTTATGACTTCTTATAGACACGCACTTTCTGAGTCCACAATGCCTTCGGAGGAAAAGATGAAACTAATAAAAGAAGCCATTTCAACAGCAAGAGAATTAGAGATTGAGTATTTTATAAGGGCACTGAATGTTTCCCCATCTTTGACTGATATGTTATTCTCTTTCTCTGGCAATGCCCCTTTCTGAAGAAATAATAAATCTTATAATTTCCTCAACCTCTGGCACAGATGCAAATTGCGACTTTAATTTTTCTATCACCTGCTCAATAATCAGATTGCTGCGAAAAATGATTTTATATGCGTCCTCAAGAATAGAAATCACCTCATGAGAAAAACCCCTTCTTTTTAATCCAATGGTATTTATGCCGTGTGGTCTGGCAGGGTGTCCATCCGCAGTAATAAACGGGATAATATCCTTTGTAATTTTGGAACAACCGCCAACAATTGCGTGCTTTCCGATTCTTGAAAACTGATGTATTCCAACCAGGCCGCCAATAATGGCATAGTCATCTATAAAAACATGACCCGCTATTGTCGCCGCATTTGCTATAATACAATTGTTTCCAATCACACAGTTATGAGCTACATGAACATATGCCATAAGTAGATTGTTGTCACCTAAACTGGTGAACTGGTTTTCACCTGTGGCAGTGTTGATAGTAACAAACTCCCGGATTGTATTGTTGTTGCCAATCCTTACAAAAGATGTTTCGCCCCTGTACTTCAAATCCTGCGGTGGATTCCCGATTGCTGCCGATGTATAAATTTTACAATTGTTCCCCAGTTCAACATTAGCACCTATGTGAACCATAGGACCTATGAAACAATCCGAACCAATCTTTGCTCTGCCCTCTATTATTGCATAAGGACCTATGGAAGTATGCTCTCCAATCTCTGCCTGACTGGAAACAATTGCTGTTGGATGTATGACTGGCATCTTGATCATTAACCATCGACAAGTGCAAACATTAGAATCGCTTCACATACAACCTTATCATCCACATATGCTTTACCCTGAACTTGTCCAAATCTGCTTTTCAGTTTGCTCACTTCCACCTTCATCACCAATTGGTCTCCAGGCCTGACAGCGCGACGGAACTTTGCCTGTTCGATACTGGTGAAAAAAGCAAGCTTTCCCTGATTTTCTTTTTTGCTGAGCATCAAAACGCCAGCTGCTTGAGCAATGGCTTCTACAATCAAAACACCTGGCATAACAGGTCTTCCTGGAAAATGTCCCTGAAAAAACCATTCATTCATTGAAACATTTTTTATGCCTATAATTCTTCTGTCTTCTTCAAGTTCAATAATTCTGTCCACAAGAAGAAAAGGAAATCTGTGCGGAATAATTTTCTCAATATCATCTATTTCAAGAACCGGTTTTCTTTTTTCAATCCCTGTACTGGAACTGACATAAACAGCGCTTACTTTTTCCTTCTGCAAAAGATTTCTCAAACTTTTCACAAGTTTCGTGTTTAAGGCATGTCCGCTTCTAATTCCAATAATATGGGCTTTAAGCGGCATTCCAAGTAATGCAAGATCTCCAATCAGATCGCATATTTTATGCCGTACTGGCTCATTTGGAAATCTGAATTTATTATTAATAACGCCTTTTTCACCAATTACGACGGTGTTGTTGAAATCAGACCCCTTACCAAGACCAATGCTTTTAAGTTTTTCAACCTCTTCTTCGAGACAGAATGTTCTGGCAGGCGCTATTTCTTTCGCATATAAATCAGGAGTAATTTCAAAAGATGCATACTGAGACTTAATAAGCGAATTCGGATAATCAAGTGTGTATGAAATTTTCAATGTATCAGAAGGAAGTGCCACTATGTGAGAAGAGTTTTCAGAAATATAAATTGGCTCTTTTACCCTGTAAAAATTCTTTGCTTCATTTTGTTCAATAATACCGGCCTCAAGAAATTTCTGAACAAAAATTAAGGCGCTTCCATCCAGACCGGGACATTCAATGCCATTGATTTCAATAATAAGATTATCAATCCCCAATCCGTATATTGCTGACATTAAATGTTCAATTGTGTGAACATGAACAGTTCCATTTGAAATTGAGGAACGCCTGGGATATTTTTCAACATCAAGCAATGAATTGATGTCGGCCTTTATTGCTGTAGTGTCAGGTATATTTTTTCGCAGAAAAATAATTCCAGTGTTTGCTGGAGCTGGCTGTATGGTGATGGATACTTTTTCTCCTGTATGCAGGCCAATCCCTTCAATTGAAAACGGATGCTCAATTGTCTTCTGATTCATTTTTCTGTTTTTGTAGTTTTTTTTCTAATTGCGCAATCCGTTTTTCCATCTCAGTGATTCGCTTGAAAATTTCAGGGGACCTGCGAAGATAGGCGGCACACTTCATATCTTCCCATTTTTCTCTGGCAGGAAATCCAGAAACATTTGCATTGGGTGGTACATTCTTTGTAACGCCTGCCTTGCCACCTATAATTGCGTTGTCGCCCACTTCTATGTGGCCGATGAGTCCTGCCTGACCCGCGATAATCACATTCTTGCCAATTCTGGTACTTCCAGAAATTCCAACCTGCGCCACTATAATGGTATTATCACCGATAACAACATTATGGGCTATCTGGACAAGATTATCTATTTTTACGCCATTGCCAATGTAAGTTTTTTCAAATCTCGCCCTGTCAATGGTAACATTTGAACCTATCTCAACATCATCCCCGATCTCAACAGTACCTATCTGAGGAATTTTGTGGTGAACTCCCTTCACAGTGGCGAAACCAAATCCATCTCCGCCAATTACTGTTCCTGAATGAATGTTAACTCGGTTCCCTATAGTAATTCTTTCTCTGATAATCACATGCGGGTATATAAAACAGTCATCTCCTATTTTTGTATAATGCCCCACGTATCCGCATGCACCGATTACTGTCCTATCACCAATAGCTGCATTATCTTCAATTACAGTATAGGGTTGAATGGAAACATCTTTCCCAAGCTTAACATTTTTTCCAATCACTGCTGTTGGGTGTATTCCTGGTTTAAATTTTACAGGTTCAGGCCCTATTAAACCGATGATCCTTGAAAACGCAAGTGAAGGATTTTCCACCTTGATAAGGGTAATGTCAGAATTCACTGAATAGTGATTATTTTTTGAAACAATTACAGCACTTGCCTGGGTTGATTTTAAAAGCACAAGATACTTTGGATTTGCAACAAATGTTACTGACCCCTTTTTCGCTTCCTTAATCCCTGAAACATCAGTGATTACAGTGTCAGGGTCTCCAACAATTTCTCCGCCCACTAACTGGGCGATTTCCTTTACTGTCATTTTAAACATTTCCTTTACTTTGTTTCTTTGTTCAAAAATTTCACAATCTGTTCTGTAATATCTGTTCCTTCAGGACCATAAAACACCGCTTGAGAGTTTAATATAAAGTCATACTTTTCTTTAATCGCAAATGCCTTTATGGCATCCTGAATTTCTTTTAATCTTGCTTCAATTAGTTGATTTTTTTTCTCGTCAAGTTTTTGATTGGCAGCGCCAACGAAATTATAAAACTCCTGCTGTAATTTCTGAATTTCTTCTTCAGTTTTCTTTTTTTCTTCTGGCTTTAAAACATCTTTCTGTTTTTCATAAGATTCCTGCGCTTTTCTGAGTTCTTCCTGTTTTTTTGCGATTTCCTTCTGCTGAGAATCTTTCTCTTTTTCAAACTCAGTTCTGCTTTCAGCAGTCTTTTTATACTGGTCAAATACCATTTCAAGATTTACATATCCTATTTTAACCGAACGCGCCTCCTTTGATGCTGTGGCTGAAAAAACATAACCGGCAAAACATAGCGCTGCCATTGCTACCACACCTAACTTCAATAATACTTTCATATTTTTTCTCCTTTTCTGTTTTAAAATCCCATCGTAAAACCTATATGAAACTGTCCTTTACTCTGATATGATTCAGGATTAATTGCCCATCCATAATCCAATTGTATCGGCACTGGCAGTATGGGAACCTTTATCCTTAACCCCACTCCTGCACCGTATTTTAGATCGCCAAAGTCAAAATCGTTTTCCCATACATTGCCTGCATCGTAAAATGCAACAAGCCAGAGAATTTCATTTTCTCCTGATAAAGGATACAACAATTCAAGATTTTGTGCAAATATTGACTTTCCTCCAAGGTAATGTTTACCATCAACACTCCTTGGACCAAGTTCTCTTTCCTTGTATCCTCTTACAGTGCCAATTCCTCCCCCAAAAAATCTTTCATATAGAGGAACTTCTTTTGTTGAGCCCAGACGATTCACTGAACCTGCATAGGTCTTGCTATGAAAAACAAATTTTCCAAAACTTTTGTAATAGTCGTTTTCAACTGTTGCCTTCAAGTATTCAAGGTCGCTACCGAGAAAAGAAGCGGCATACTCACAGGAAAGTTGTAACCGGTCTCCGTCTTTTGGCATAATCCTTCTGTCAAGATTTTGAAATCCAAAAGTTGCTGTCACACTATTTACCCTGTTGGTTCCTGCCTGTGACTGAAATTCGGGTATCTGAATACCACTCAATTCAATCTCATCAGTCATTACCTTACATCCTATTGAAAAATTCTCCCATCTTCTACCTATTCTTATGTCAAAACCATTATGTTTTTCAGTATAGTCATCCCAGGACCTATCAGTGATAAAAATATCAGGACCAAATGAAATAGGCCTGTCAAAAAGATATGGCTCAGTAAAACTAAAAACAAAATGTCTTGTCACACCGCCTATCGTTGCTTCAAGGTTTATGTTCTGGCCAGCTCCTCTGAAATGAGGTGGGTCTGTAATATCAAAATTTCTCTGTTGAAGCCCTATAAATCCAATACCCTTTTCAAGTGAACTGTAACCGGCACCAAATGTAAACATCCCTGTTCTTTCTCTATCTTTCACTCTTACATCGATGTTCACCAGTTTTTCATCTTCTGTTGGTTCTGGTTTGATTTCAATCTCATCAAAAAACTGAAGGTCAGAAAGATTGTTAAAACTTTTTCTTAATTTTTCTCCAGAAAATTCATCCCCTGGATAAATTGCCATTTCGCGTCTTATTACCTTGTCCTTTGTAATCGTATTACCGCTAATATTGATTTCATTAACATATACCTTGTTGCCAGGATTAATCGTAATTGAAAAATTTATCCGTGAATCGCTCATTTCAGGCACTGGTACGATTTCCGGCCTTATATAACCTGAATCTGAATACATTCGACGAATATTTGACAATGTTTTGTCAAACTTCATCTGAGAATAAACATCTCCCTCGCGATATTCAACAAGTTTTTTTATTTTATTTATGTCAAAAATAAGCGTGCCAGAAAATTCTGTTTTCCCAAAATAAAACTTTTCTCCTTCCTTTATAACAATATCAATGACAACCATTTTGTTTTCAATTGAAACTTTCTTATCTATGGTACAATCAGGATAACCGCTGTTATGGTAAAACTCTTCAAGTCGTTTTATATCATCGTCAAGAATTTCGGGCTTAAAAGTTCCCCTAATAAATGGCATTTTTCTCTGTTTGATCTTCATTTTCTTTCTCAACATTGAAGAATCGAACGCATTATTACCTGAGAAATTAATTGCACCAACATATGATTTTCCTGCTCCTTCACGGATGTTAAATGTTACAATCACTCTACCTTTGGCAACCGGCTGTGTTGTGGCAGAAATTTCAGTAAAATAGATTCCTTTTTCTTCGTATTTCTGTTTCAATCGTGCTGTTGCCTTTTCGATTAACGCATCACTGTAGTAATCTCCCTTTTTTATTTCCACATTTTTTTCAAGCTCTGCTTTTTTGAAAATTCTTGCACCAGTGAATATAATTCCTTCAATCTGGGGATTTTCTTCAACAAAAAGGGTGATATCAAGACCCTTTTCAGTTTCTTTTATTTCGTATTTTACTGAAGAAAAATATCCTGTATCCATCAAGGATTGAATATCTCTTTTCCAGAGTTGTTCGTCGAAAAGACTCTGTGGCTTTGTTCTTAACATTAAAATTATTCTTGTCGATGAAACTGTTGTATTTCCTTTAATGGTGATACTGGAAACAGTGTTGGTATCTGAGTAAAGAAAAACCGGTAAGATAATGCTAATCAGGACTGACAGGACTTTTGTCAGTTGTCGTGGTGACATGTTCTTTCCTTTCGGTCACAGTGAAAATTAACCTGTTTTTATCACACTTTACAAGTATATGAGAATTCTGCGGAAAACTTTCTCTCAAAATCTCTTCAGACAATGGGTCTTCAAGATACCTGGAGATTGCTCTTCTGAGAGGTCTTGCTCCAAATTGAGGATCTGTGCCCATATTTTTCAAAAACTCTCTTGCTTCAGAAGTAAGAGAAATTGTGAAACCCTGTTCCTTTAACCTCTCAGCAACTTTCTCTACTTCAAGATCAACAATTTTCAGCAAATGTTTCTGTTCAAGAGGATGAAAGACGATAATTTCGTCAAGACGGTTAAGAAACTCTGGCCTAAATGTCTTTTTAACTTCGTCCAGAATCCTTTCTTTCACAGCACTGTATGGCATCTCTTCCTTATTGTCCTGAAAACCAATTGTTGAGCGGTTTTTCAAATGCTGCGTGCCAATGTTTGAGGTCAGTATCAGTATGCCATTCTGAAAGCTTACACTCCTGCCAAAACTATCAGTAAGCCTGCCCTCTTCAAGAACCTGCAAAAGTAAATTAAAAACATCAGGATGTGCCTTTTCAATTTCATCGAGAAGCACAACTGAATAAGGTCTGCGACGAACCTTTTCAGTAAGTTGTCCCCCTTCTTCATATCCCACATAACCCGGTGGTGCGCCAATCAACCTGCTAATGGCAAATTTCTCCATGTATTCAGACATATCAATCTGAATTAATGCCTGATCATCACCAAACAAAAACTCAGCCAGCGCGCGCGCAAGCAGGGTTTTTCCAACACCTGTTGGCCCCAGAAATAAAAATGAACCAATCGGTCTTTTCTGGTCCTTTACACCAGTTCTTGAACGTCTGATGGCTCTGCTCACTGCTGAAATCGCTTCGTCCTGACCTACCACTACCTTATGTAGGTGTTCCTCCATTTCAAGAAGCTTTTCTCTCTCTTCCTTACACAGTTGCGATAGTGGAATTCCTGTCCACTTTGAAACAATATCTGCAATTTCTCTTCCTGTTACAGTCCTTTGCGTATCAGGTTGCGACTTTTCCCACGAGAGCTTTACCTCATTGATACGACTCCGGATTTCTCTTAATCTATCCCTTATTCTTGCTGCTTTTTCAAAATCCTGCTGAATTGTAGCCTGTTCCTGCAAATTTGCAAGCTGCGTTGCTCTTTTTTCCAGTTCCTCAAGTTCCGTCGGGACACTGGGAAATAATAACCTCTGTCTGCTTGCTGCTTCGTCAACAAGGTCAATTGCTTTATCAGGCAAGTATCTACCAGTAATGTACCTATCAGCAAGTTTTGAAGCAAGTATCAGAGCTTCATCCGTAATTTTCAATTTATGATGTTCTTCATATTTTGGTCGTAATCCCCGTAGAATTTCAATTGTTTCCTGCACTGATGGTGGATTCACAACAACCGGCTGAAATCTTCTCTCCAGGGCAGCATCCTTTTCAATATATTTTCTATACTCATCAAATGTGGTCGCTCCAATACATTGTATCTCACCACGAGAGAGAGCTGGCTTCAATATGTTTGACGCATCAATTGCTCCTTCAGCGCCACCTGCTCCAACAAGTGTGTGCAGTTCGTCAATAAAAATAATAATGTTTTTGCTTTGTTTGATTTCGTCCAGCAGAAGTTTTACCCTCTGTTCAAATTCCCCACGATATTTTGTTCCTGCTACTAAACTGGCAAGATCGATCATAATAATTCTTTTGTTCCTGAGAATCTCAGGAATGTTGCCTGATGCTATTCGCTGTGCAAAACCTTCAACAATAGCGGTCTTTCCAACACCTGCTTCCCCCAATAATACAGGATTATTTTTCTTTCTTCTGCACAATATCTGGGTAACCCTTTCAATTTCTTTTTCTCTGCCTATCACCGGGTCAAGTTTCTTTTCTTCAGCCAGCTGTGTTAAATCCCTTCCATACGAATCAATCGTGGGGGTTTTTGATTTTGTATGTGGTTGAGAAATGTGCTGGGTTGATTGCTGTTTGCCTTTTGAAATATTTTCAGGTTCTCCCCAGAGTAAATTTTCTATGGCTTTTCTAATATTATCCACTGTCAATCCAAACCGTGTAAGAATCTTTGAAGCATAACCTTCTTCTTCTGCCACAAGCCCGATAAGAAGATGTTCTGTTCCTACATACGAATGACCAAAATATTGTGCCTGACGATAAGAAAGAGCCAGCACTCTTTTCACTCCAGGGCTCAAGGGAATCTCACCGCTTGAAAGTAATGGAATTCCAACTCTAATAGTTTTCTCAAGCTCAAACCTTATATGTTCGGGATCCACTTTTAAAAAATGCAGAACTGCCACACCCATTCCCTGTCCTTCCTCTATCAGTCCAAGAAGAACATCCTCTGTTTCTATCTGGGCATGACCATATCGTATTGCATTCTGACGTGCAAGCTCCAGCACTGTTTTTACCCTTTTAGTAAATCTTTCAAAATATTGCTCAAACATACACGTTCCTCAGTTCATCTCGTAATATATTCAATCTGAAGATATCTCTTTGTACCGCATCCATCTCTATCTCTGCCTCTAACTGTAGAGAAGCAGGTAGAATTCTATAAAACAATTTTTTCAACGTTATTCCATTCATATTTATAATACCTAAATTTTTTCCAAAAAGCAAAAGAGAAAGACCTTTTATTGAATTAGATGAGCTAATTCCTTTTTCATTTTCAAAGATTCTGTTCAGAAACCTAACAATTTTTCTTTTAATCGCCACCCGTTCAATCATGCGCATTGACATCAATTCGTGTTTTCTTATTGTGCGTGATACAGATTCAAAATCCCGGCATAGTTCAATCTCCTGTTTTCCCAAAGCAGGTCCAGTGGCAATCTGGTACACATCTGCAATACTTCTTGAACCCTCTCCATAAAATCCTCTGATGACGCAGCCAATCTGTGAAATGACCCCAAACACCAGTTTGATTTTTCCGGTCATTTTCAATGCCGGCAAAAAAATTAATGAAGACACTCTCAACGCAGGTCCCACATTTGTTGGACAGCACGTAAGATATCCAAATTCTCTATCAAATGCGTAATCAAAATGCCTTGATAAAATATTGTCAACGTGGTTCAATGTATTCCATAAATTGTAGAAATTTTCGTTTCCACCGTAGACAGATATTCTGAGATGATCTTCTTCATTTACAAAAATTCGCAATCTCATTTGAGGAAACCATATTAGAATTTTTCCAAAACCATGCTCTGCCATTTCTGGACTTATAATATGCCGCTCGATGAGAACATTTTTGGTTAAATAGTCTGTATCTGTCATAGAAATAATTACAGGTGTTTCATCGGCAATATCGGCAGAAACATCAATCACTTCTCTTGCAAGGTGCATTGCCTGTTTCTCATCCATCTGGTGCGGAAATGGATATTTTTTAATATTTCGAGCAAGCCGCAATCTCGCTGTAAAACATGTTGATTCTTCGCTCAAAACTGGCTCTCTTAACACCAGATTTTTTAGTTGTTTATCCATTCCCGATAAATACCTCAATTTCTTTTTTAATTTTTTTCACCAGTTCAATGTCCTGCTCTGCAACCGCGCGCCTCATTTCATTTTCAAAATATAATAGTAAGTCTCTGTTAATATTTTCGCTATGAGGAATTTTGCCCCTGTGGAATGAACCATAGTGATATTTTTTAATTTCCTTTTTTATATAAGATCTGAAAGTTTGATAGCAACTTGCGCAGCCCGCAACCCGTGATTGTTTCCATTCTTCCAGCGTCGTACCGCAGAATGGGCAACTTTTCTGCTTAAAAGAAATTCTATTTCGCTGGAATGTTTCAAAAATCACTTTTATCTCAGGGTTGTTCCTTGCGCAATCGGGGCAATAACAACCGCTGATGGTTTTCCCGCCCGCAGAAATTTCCATATAAAAAAATCTCGCGGTGTTTTTACCGCAGGATGTGCAAATCATCTTTTAAATTGGTGTTCCATCCTTCTGGACCAGACGGTGAAATTCTTCTCTGATTTTTCTGGTTAAAGGGCCCAATTTCCCTGAACCGATTTTTCTTCCATCAATCAAAGTAACAGGAATAATTTCCGCTGCTGTGCCGGTGAGAAAACATTCGTCTGAATTATAGAGATCATATCTTGTCAACAATTTCTCGTCAACATCAAGCCCTATTTCTTTACCGATTTGAATCACAGCGTCCCTCGTAATTCCATCGAGAGCCCCTGCAAAAATTGGTGGGGTTAGAAGTTTATTTTCAACCACGATGAAAATATTTTCCCCTGTACACTCTGCGACATATCCTTCATTGTTAAGAAAAAGCCCTTCCATTGCTCCTGCATTTGTTGCCTCAATCTTGGCAAGTATATTGTTCAGGTAATTCAAGGATTTTATGGCAGGATTCAAACTTTCGGTCAGATTCCTTCTGGTGGCAATAGTCACAACAGATAGTCCTTTTTCATAATATTCCTCAGGATAAAGCTTGATTTTGCTTGCAATAACGAAAATCGTTGGCTCCGGGCATTTCCTCGGGTCAAGTCCGAGGTCTCCTACCCCGCGGGTTACAACAACCCGAATGTAAGAATCCCGTAATTTATTTTTCTTTACGGTCATTTTAATAATTTCTGCCATTTCTTCCATTGAAACAGGAATTTCAAGAAGTATGGCTTTCGCAGATTTATACAACCTTTGAATGTGCTGGTACAAACGGAAAATTTTTCCATCATATGAACGCAATCCCTCAAAAACACCATCACCATAGAGCAATCCGTGGTCAAACACAGAAATTTTTGCCTGTTTTTCGTCAACAAATTTGCCGTCAAGATATATCCATAATCCCATTTTTACTCCCTTTTGATAATTTTTCCGTTAGATAAGTATATGACATTTGTCGCAATTTTCAAAAAATTTTCGTTGTGAGTGGCTATCACAAAAGTTTTGCCTTTTTCCTTATTCAAAGATTGTATTAGAGAAATCAGTTCAAGAGAAGAGTCCCTGTCAAGATTCCCTGTGGGCTCATCAGCAAAAACAACTTCTGGGTCACATATAAGACTTCTGCATATACCAATCCTTTGTTTTTCTCCACCAGAAAGATTGTTAGGATATGTTTGAAGTTTGTGTTCGAGATGAAATTCTCTGAGAATTTTTTGGACTTTTTCTCTGTGTTCACTTATTGATCTGTCAGGATGTTTAATCATCAAAGGTATCATAATATTTTCTTCAACGCTTAATTCTGGAATTAAGTAAAAAAATTGAAAGACAAAACCAAACATTCTATTGCGTATTGTGGCGGCTTCTTTTTCTTCAAGCGATGATACATCCTTGCCATCGAGAATCACTTTGCCTGAATTCGGTTTATCCAGTAAAGCAAGAATATTCAGCAGTGTGGTCTTTCCTGAACCAGATGGTCCAAGAATCACAGTAACATTACCTTTCGAAATCGTTAGCGTAATGTCATCAAGTGCTTTCACATTATTCTCATAACTTTTCATAATATGTTCTGCATAAATGATTGCGTGATTTTCAGCCATATTCATTCATACCTCAATGCTGTTGCTGGTTCAAGCTTTCCTGCCCTGTAAGCAGGAAATATTGATGCAATAAGTGTTGTAATGAAAACTGCCGCACATATTAAGAATATTTCCATAGGTGAAATCTCAATGGGTAAATACGAAATGCTGTATATATATTCAGGAAGATGGACAATATTGTATCTTTTCAACACCCAGACAATAATTCCCCCAAGCACCAGTCCACTTACCAAACCTCTGATTCCGAGTAAAAATCCCTGAATCAAAAACACCGCCCGAATCTGGGATTTTGTCAACCCAAGTGCCTTCAATACCCCAATTTCTCTGATTTTTCTATACACAGTCATCATCAAGCTGCTTGCGATATTAAACGAAGCCACAATAATAATAATGGCTAAAATTAACAGCATCGCCTTTTTTTCAAGAGCAAGGGCGGCAAAAAGAATTTTATTTTTTTTAATCCATGTGGTTACCTGCGCATCCGAAGGTACCATGCTTTTCACAATTTCTGCTATTTTTTCGCAATGATAAATATCGTTGACAGTAATGCCGATACTTGCAATCTGTCTTCCTGAGAGAAAGTTTTTTTGGAAACTTTCAAGAGATATAATTCCTATTGATACATCAACATTATACACGCCGTATTCTACAATTCCTGCCACCTTAAAAACATATTCACGCGGTGGAATTCCTCCGATAACTACGACAGGATCACCAACATTGGCATCAAGTTCTTTTGCAAGTTCACTTCCAAGTATTATTCCGCCTGAATAAATTCCTTCAAGGTTGCCCTGTCTGATAAATTTTCTTGCGCAGGCAATTTCACTATCTCCTTCAATACCTCTGAGGTAACCTCCGATCAAATACTGAGACGATTTATAAATAATCTGTGTCTGGGCAAAATATCCAGTACCTGTGATCCCTGGTATTTGTTTTAAGCGTTCTGCAATGTTTATGTAGTCAGTTAGATATGGATTACCTTCTACAACAATGTGAGGTTGCGCTCCAATAATTTTTCTTTTCAGATCATTGCTGAAGCCGTTCATCACTCCCAGCACAATCATTAAACTCGCCACTCCCAGAGCAATGCCAGTGACACTAACAAAGCTTGTAAAATAGATAAAGCTTTCCTTGTGTCTTCTTCCGATAAACCTGCGAGCAAGAAAAAACAGACATCTGTTCATAATTTCAACATTTGACAAATCTTTATATAGCAATAAATTATTATGCAGGGTATAATATTGTATCATATAAAAAGGAGGGTTTATGAAATTGGGGGTTTTTCTGGTGCTGTTCGGCAGTAAAAAGTTTGAAGAGGCGCTGGACATTGCAAAAGACCTGGGCCTCGACACAGTGGAAATAGGAACAGGCAATTATCCGGGCAATACCCATTGCAACCCGGATGAACTGTTCGCCGATGAAGGTAAGTTAAAGTCGTTCAGCAAAGCAGTTGAAAAAAGGGGCCTCGAAATTTCTGCTTTATCCTGTCATGGAAATCCTCTGCATCCAGATAAAAAAATTGCTGACGCTCACAGACATGTCCAGAGACAGACAATCCTTCTTGCAGAGAAACTCGGCATCAAAAGAATTATTGGATTTTCTGGTTGTCCTGGAGATAGTGAAAATGCGAAATCACCAAACTGGGTGACCTGTCCCTGGCCGGAAGACTTTTCGAAAACCCTTGCCTGGCAGTGGGAAAATTGCGTGATACCATACTGGAAACAAGAAGCGGAATTTGCAAAGAAGCACAATGTAACTCAAATATGTCTTGAAATGCATCCGGGCTTTGTTGTTTACAATCCTGAAACTTTATTAAAATTGCGAGATGCAGCTGGTGAAGTCATTGGCGCAAATTTTGATCCCAGTCATCTATTCTGGCAGGGAATCGATCCGATCGCTGCTGTAAGAAAACTTGCCGGCGCCATATATCATGTCCATGCCAAAGACACAAAAATTGATAGCATTAACTGTTCAGTCAATGGGATTCTTGATACAAAAACATATCTTGACGAAATCAATCGTTCCTGGATTTTCAGAACTGTTGGGTACGGACACGGCGAAGAATTCTGGAGAGATTTCATAAGCAATCTGAGACTATCTGGATATGATGGAACTTTAAGCATTGAACACGAGGACAGTTTGATGAGCATTGATGAGGGATTGAAAAAGGCCATTTCTTTTCTTAAAAACATTCTGATTAGTGAACCAAAACCCAAGGCATGGTGGACTTGAAAAATCACAACAGTCGCCAGTGGAAAATTATTCTTGGCGGCTCTGGCGGTCAGGGCATTGTCACCATGGGCAGAATTCTGGCGTACGCAGGAGTAATAAAAAAACTCAATGTGAGTTTTCTGCCCGCATATGGTGCCGAAATGCGTGGTGGGTATGTGCATAGCATGCTTTCACTATCAACAGGAGAACTTGTTTCACCTGTTATTTCACAAGCTGATTATGGTGTCTTTCTCAATGAAAGTTCTATGCAATTACTCAGTCAATACCTGAAAGAAGACGCCTGGATCTTATGGAACAGTTCCCTGATCAAGCCAGCAAGGCGCAATAAAAATCACGATATAGGCATTCCTGCGTCTGAAATTGCCGAAAAACTTGGCAGTATAAAAATTGCAAATATGGTTATGCTCGGAGCTTTACTGAAAATTCTTAAAAAATCGTCATTTCCCATCAGTGAAAAAGAAGTTGAAACCAGTATCAAGCATGTCATGGGTGAAAACAAAAAAAACTCAACTTTGAATTTCAGAGCATTCTCAGAAGGGATAAAACTGGTTGAAGAGGTGATGAAAAATGTCTGACTGGAAATCAGAAATCACCCAGATTGGTCCATGTAGATGGATGATACCACGGAAAAACCAGATGCAGGTGCCAGGTATCATTTATATTTCAGAAACAATGCTTCATCGAGCCTTTGAAGACAATGTTCTTCAACAGGTTGCCAATGTTGCGTGCCTGCCCGGGATTATTTCCTATAGTCTTGCAATGCCTGATGTTCACTGGGGATATGGAGCGCCTATCGGTGGAGTCGCAGCATTCAGGAAGGACAGCGGTGTCATTGTTCCTGGATTTGTTGGATATGATATTAATTGCGGAGTACGACTAATTCGGTCTGACATCATGGCATCAGAAATTGAAGATAAACTTGAAAAAGTTGTTCATTGTTTATACTCAAACATCCCTTCTGGTGTTGGTTCGACGGGAAAAATTATTTTAAAGACAAACGAAGTGGACCAAGTATTATCTCAGGGAGCAAGTTATGCTCTAAAACAGGGTTACGGCTGGAATTCTGATATTGAAAGAACAGAAGAAACAGGTTGTATGAAAACAGCAGACCCTGACTGCGTAAGTCCAAGAGCAAAGGAAAGAGGTTCTGACCAGCTGGGAACCCTTGGTTCTGGAAATCATTTCCTTGAAATTCAGCAGGTTGTGGAAATTTATAATAAAGAAGCAGCAAAAGTATTTGGCTTATTTGAAAATCAAATCACAGTGATGGTGCATACTGGAAGTCGGGGGCTTGGATATCAGGTTTGCGATGATTACCTTGCTACCTTTGGCAAAGTATTATCAAAATACGGGATTAATCTTCCAGACAGGCAGCTTGCCTGCGCGCCGGTTGACTCAAAGGAAGGAAAGAATTATTTTGCTGCAATGAGTGCTGCCGCAAATTTTGCCTGGGCAAACAGACAGATTATTACTCACTGGATTAGAGAATGTTTTGAAAAGGTATTTGCTGTGCCTGCCGAAAGGTTGGGACTTTTTGTGGTTTATGATGTTGCCCACAATATTGCAAAGTATGAAAAGCACTCTTTCGAAAGCAAAGACGCCTATGTATATGTTCATCGCAAAGGCGCAACAAGAGCATTTCCAAAGGGACACAATGCAGTATGCGAAGTTTACAGAAACATTGGACAACCTGTCATCATTCCTGGAACCATGGGAACAAGTTCCTATGTGCTTGTTGGCACACAACAGGCATTAAATGAAACCTGGGGCTCAACCTGCCATGGAGCAGGAAGATTAATGTCAAGAGCGCAGGCAATCAAGAAAAGCAAAGGAAGAAAAATAGAAGAAGAACTCTTATCTCTTGGTGTTTTGGCAAAAGCAAAAAGCAGGGGCGGACTTGCTGAAGAAATTCCTGAAGCGTACAAAGATGTGGATGAAATAGTGAGAGTTGTTGAACAAGCAGGATTATCAACAAAGGTTGCGAAAATGAAACCCCTTGCAGTAATCAAGGGATAAACACAGCCGCAGAAACAAATAGTTCCGTAATAGGTAAAGTTTTCATAAAAATACTTCTACCACAGGCACTCAGACCAGAAAAAGGTGGTTT
>JBMFLH010000022.1:0-26429 GCA_049971295.1 Candidatus Ratteibacteria bacterium
CGAAGCAGGACTGAGGGAAAAAACGCTGGACGGGGTTGTCGCCCGTAGGGCGACAATTAAAAGTCAGCGTCAGGATTTTGTTCAAAAAAAGTTCGGATTTTGTCCAAAAGGTACCGCCAATTGGAAAAAGAGGTTGCGGGCTCGTCTTCTGCGAGAGTGTTCAAAAGAACACTCCAGCCGATTTTATGCGCAAAATTGCCAGGGTATCGGGTGTTAATATTGAGGAGTTAATAAAATAACATTTGGACTAAAATAAATTAATTGCGTATAATAATTTTTCCAAGTGAAAATGATAAAACCAATCGCATTAATAAACAGCACCCGGCTAAATGAAATTTGTCATATACTTTATCTTTTTGTTCTTGGGGTTCTGGGTTACAGAATGAGACAGTATATTGAAGTATCTCTTAAGACAATTCACAAGGTATTTACGGTAATACGGCAAGCAATTTATGATGAAGCATCTGATGAACTTAAAGAGGCAAATATTTCTGGCAAGGTAGAGATGGATAAAACGATGTTTGACGGTAGGCATGCTGGTAAACGTGGCTGGGGTGTGTCGGGAAAACAACCGATATTTGGTTTATATCAAACAAATGGGAAGATCTTTTTAATCATAGGACTAAAAATTTGTTTCTCTTGTTTGCCAAATTAATTACAAAATTTAGTCAAAAACTTACTTAATTACATTGTATTTTGGTCCTCACCCTACCCTGCTTTTTATAAGAAAAACATCTCCCCGTTGGAACCCTCTTTCTTGATGGTAGAAGGTGAAACTGGCAGTAGGAAAAAAATCTTGGAGCGTTTTGGGTACTGGATTTAATCCTTTTTCAAGGTTTCCACGCTTTTTATAAAGTCCTTGATTTTCTCGTAAATTTTGTCCCTTATTTTTCTCATCAAAGCAAGTTTTTCTTCATAACCAGCGCATGGCACATCTGGATTTTTTATGTTCCAGTGCAATTTTTTGCTATTATCAGAAAAAGCGGGACACCTGATATCCTCAGTTTCATCGCATAAAGTTATGATGTAATCAAATATTCCAGCATGCGGCATAAAATGGAGCAAACTTTTTGGGCTGTTTTTTGAAATGTCTATGCCCTTTTCAGCCATAACCCTCACTGCCAGCGGATTTAGTTCAATGGCTGGAACAGTTCCTGCGCTGGAAACCTCGAAATCATCTCCAGAGAGATGTTTCAAAAATCCCTCTGCAATCTGACTTCTTGCATCGTTTTTTATGCTGATGAAGATCACCCTGATTTTTTTCTTCTGTTTCACTGGATTTTCCTTTTCTTATATTATAGAATACCACAAAAAGGAGAAAAATGGTTTTCAGGAAAAATGCACTTGAAAAAATAAAGAAAATCCACGCTCTTTCGTTGTCAATCAACAAGCAAAACCACAGAGAAAAACTTCTACATCTTGCAAAAAAACACATCTCCGAAATTGAGCATCTTTATAAAAAACAGAATGCGCACGCTGATATTGAAACAGGAGACCTTGCTGTATTGTGTTTTGAACTCTTACTTGAAAGCAAAAAAAATCTCGATGAAATTTTGGAGATATGTTTTTCAAGGTATGAGAAAAAGTTAAGTAATATGCTTACTGAAAGATCTAAGGTTCAGTAATTTCAGGCAATCTTTCCTTCTTTTCCACCGGGGTCTCTTCAAGAATCACAGGACAAATGAGTCCTGTCAGAAATAACATGATACCGCTGAAAACAAAAGTGGACTCAATGGAATATATTGAAGCAATCGCTCCGCCAATCATTGGTCCTATGCCTGCTCCAAGTGACGAAATTCCGCCAGCAACTCCAAAATTTTTCCCAAGAGACGCCTGTCTTGTGCCAAGATGGATATGCGTGTTAATAGTGGTAATGATGCCGCCTGCTGAAAGTCCAGCCGCAATTCTTAACAGCATCAATTGGCCGGTTGTTTTGCACAAGGATGTAAGCATCGTCAGTATTCCTGTAATTCCGAGCATAGCAGCAAGAAGAATTCTGTAGTCTTTTTTTCCTGCAAGGTGTCCTGCGCCAATAGCCGAAAAAACACTCGCAATTCCTGATACTGCGATAATTGAGCCGGCAATCGTTGCAATTTTTTTTGATTCAGGAGAAATTTTTTGAATAAATATCGCAAGAACTGGCGAAAGAAAGGTTGCAGCGCATTGAAAGAGAAACAGTACTATCAAAAGGAAGAGAATATTATTTTTGTTTGTGCTTTCCTGTTCAATATCGTCTTTTTCTCCCTTGGATTTTTCTGGTTCATGTACACCAAATGTAATCATACATCCGGCAATCCCAACAAGAATTCCAGAAAAATAAAAGGTATTTCTGTAACCCCATATGTCTGACAGGGCCCCTCCAACAAAAGGTCCAACAGTTGCCGCGATATACGCAGATGTTTGCATCAATCCAAGACCAAAACCACTTTTTTCCTTTGGAAGTTTGCTTGCCGCAAGAACAATGGCTGCTGTCAATGTTCCAGTGAAAAAACCCTGCAAAATTCTTAAAACAAGTAGTTGCTGCACATTTTTCACAAAACTCATTGCCACCAGTATCGCAAAACCAGAAAACATTGCTCTTTCGACCATGATTTTTCTTCCAAATCTATCAGAAAGTATTCCCCAGAATGGTGAAGAAATAACCAGCATCAATGGTCCGACAGTTTGAAGAAGTCCTGTCCAGAGCGCTGCTTCTCCAATGTTTTTTGCGCCAAGTTCCTGCACATAATAAGGAAGAAATGGCAGACAAAAATAAAATCCAATCAGCGAAATTGTTTCGGCTACCCAGATGATGTAAAGGTGTTTTTTCCAGGCATCCATATTTTATTCAAGGAGCGTGTTGATTTCTCCCAGGTACCTTGCGTAAAATGAAATGATAATGGATGCGACATAAAGAGCCACAAGAAGATATATCACCACGGGCACAATTTTCAAAATTGCTTCCACTGCTAGATTAACTTCATTTTGAAGATGCCACGCTGCCCTGTCAAGTGTTTCGTCGAGTCGTCCGCTTGCCTGGCCTGTTGAAAACATTTCAAGAACAATTGAAGGAAGAAATACATTGTCTGCAAATGCCTCTGTTAAACCTGAACCCCTTTCAACCCTTCCAAGTGCTCTGGAAAGTTCCTTTTCAAAAACTTTGTTGCCTGAAGATTCTGCTGCAAGCTTGATTGTTTCAGTGATTGAAACACCTGCAGAGTAAAGGCAGTTAAATGCGTGCAAAAATCTGATAACAGCAATGTTTTTGAAAAGTCTGCCAAAACCAAGTGGAAGTTTGAAGGCAAGAGTGTCTCTGATCTCTCTCATTTCTGGTCGTGAAAGCGCCTTGAAGGCAACAAAAATTCCAAATCCAGTTCCATAAATAAGAATAAACATTGGAAGAATCCTCGCGAAGAAAGCAAAAACTGATTTCGTAAAAAGAAGAGGGATAGCTGGGATAAGAATGGCTGCGTGAAGAAGTATTGCAGGATATATCATTCCTGCGACAAGCCTGTATTTCACATCCTGAAGCGACTCAAAATATAAGGCAAGTTTTTCCATCAGTTCCGCAAGATTTCCTGATATTTCTCCTGCTGAAACTGTTTTGATTTCAAGTTGACTGAATAATTTCTGTTGTTTTTCCATCGCCCGGGAAAGGGTTTCGCCTTTGAGGATACTGGATAACAGGGTTTGTGAAATGTTCTCAATTGCCGAATGCTTTTTCATCTGACTCAAGGCAGTATTTATTGGAATGCCTGCTTTCAGCATCACAGCCATCTGTCTGTAGAAAAGTGCTTTTTTTTGATGCGCGGTCCAGAATTGAATAATTGAATGCTTTATTTTCGTGGGCCGAAAATCGCTGTGCCAATCCTGATGCATGTCGCTCCTTCTTCAATGGCAATACGCCAGGAGTCACTCATTCCCATCGAAAGGATTTTCATTTCAACATTCGGCAGAGACAGGTTTTTCAAATTATCAAAAAGGTTTTTTGTTAATCTGAAATACGGTCTGATATTTTCTGGATTTTCAACAAAAGGACCCATTGTCATCAGTCCATAAATTTTGATATTGGGCAGATTGGAAATTTCTTTAATCAGTTCTTCGACCTTTTCAGGATATGCACCTGACTTCTGGGGTTCTTTTGCGCTGTTAACTTCAATAAGTACACCGAACGCATTTTTTGCAAGCCTTGAAATTTCTCTTGCAAGTTCAAAAGAATCAACTGTTTCAATGATATCAAAAATTTGAAGCGCCTTTTTTACCTTGTTTTTTTGAAGATGTCCAATAAGATGCCAGGTGACAATTCTCCCGATTTCATTAAATTTTTTCTCTGCCTCCTGAATATAATTTTCGCCAATATGAGTAATTCCGCATTCAATTGCCTGTTTAATTTCTTCCACAGAACGCGTTTTTGTCGCAGCGACAATCACTACATCCTGTGGAACTTCCTTCATAATTTTTTCAATATTTTCTCTTATCATATCTTTTTGCCCCTTCTTTTCATCGTGTCTTTCGTGCTGATGGGCTGAACAACTTTTTTATGTGCAGAATAAACTGATACATACGGCAGACTTTCAAAAAATTTCTCCACTTCCTTAAACGATTCCTGTGAAAGTGGCTTGACAGCGCTATCCCTGAGCGGAGTATTGAGATAAACAATGTCAGGAGAAAGTTTTCTGCAAATTTCTGCAATTTTCTCCATTTCTTTCAGGTTTTCTTCAATCGCCATTATCTGAATTGTAAAAAGTCCCTGATAAACTTTCCTGAAATCCGCAAGATGATTGAGAATTGTGTCAAGTGTAATTCTGCAGCATGGACGATTAACTTTTTCAAATGTTTTCTGGGTGGCTGCGTCTATTTTGAATGAAACAAGGTCCATCACGCAAAGATCTTTTTTCACAGAAGCATCTGTGATCGTGGTACTATTGGTCAAAATGGCACATCTACCCTTTTTTTCATTTTTTATCCAGGTAGCGAGTTTTTTGAAGTCTTTAGCAAGGGTTGGCTCGCCCTTGCCTGAAAAAGTGTAAAAGTCAATCTCAAGTTCTGGCAGTTGTTTTAATTCCTCTATCACTGCCTCTGCTGGCACATAAACTTTTCTTTCGCATGTAAAAATGCCTGTCCTTCCTATCTGACAATAAACGCAGTCAAAAGAACAGATTTTTTTCTCCTGCGAAAGCTGGTCGATACCTAACGAAGCTCCTAATCTCCACGAACTGACAGGTCCATAAATGTACTTGAATGCTTTTTGCATTTTATTTCCTTGCAGCAAGGTCGCTACAGCCGGGCGCATCCATCTGTTTTTTGGCAAGATCAACAAGCCACTGTGGAAAACTTCCACCAGCATCTTTTATTGCAATGTTCATCAGTTTTCTTGCAATTTCAGGGTACTGTGAAGCATAATTTTTCTTGAAGGCATCCTTTCCTTTTCTTTTATAAAGAAGAATGCCTGTCATATCCATCTTGAAATTCAACCACCACTGGTCTGTGATTACTGTTGGATTTGGTCCCCAGCCAACTGTGACATATTCTCTAATTTGTTGATTTTTTAATGCCTTTTCAAGGAAAACACGACCATCAAGAGGTGGAAGATTTTTCACTTTTGCCGTATGAAGTATCTCTGCCGCAATATCATGATGCTGTACAAAAACATCGCTTAATTTTCCTTTGTGTTTTGCTCCTGGAAGCCGTATCATCAGAGGTATTTCATAAACCTCAGGCATTGAAGGATAGCCGCGTTTACCCATATAAGAACGATCTCCTATGGAATGACCATGGTCAGAAGTAACAATTACGATGCTGTTTTTTAGCAGTCCCATCAGTTTCATGCTTTCAATAAAAAACCCGAACCACCTGTCGCACATTGTGACTTCACCACTATAATTTGCCTGGGTTCTTTTCAGAAGGTACCTATCAAGTTGTTGTTCAGAATACCCCGACCTAATTTGTTCAGCGCCATCTTCTTTAAGATACAATTTTCTGTAATAAGGCGGTACTATCCAGGGTTCGTGCGGGTCAAACGATTCTACCACAAGGAAAAACTTTTCAGCATCCTGGTTTTGCTGAAGCCACTTTGTTGCTTCGCGAAAGACACGCGGACTAAAAAATTCTTCTTCATTTGTCCATCTGTCGTGCATGTTCATAATACACTGCTGGATAAACCTTACACTACCTTCTGTCTGCAATTGTTTTGGAAGCCATCTGTCAATCTCTTGTTGAGTTAATCTTGGCCCTGAACGAGCAGGGTCTGTTTCCTGGCCGCGCAAAAATGTCCACTGATCAAAACCTCTCCAGAAATTCTTTGATGGTTTGAACATGTGGTAAACATCTGAAATTAGAGCTGTGCGATAGCCGGATTCCCTTAAAATCTCTGCAACTGTTGGTTGGTCTTCTGGTATAGGACCCCATCCTGCTGCACCAACAAAATCTCCTTTTAATCTAAAGTCGCCATTGACGAAGGGGTATGTTCTTTTTCCGGTGTAGAGAGCTCTTCTTGCTGGAAGGGTTGGCAGAGATTCAGGAAAGGCACTTGTAAAAACAATTGATTCCTGAGCAAATGTATCAAGGTGCGGGGTAAAAACTTTACCCCAGAATGGCTTGCCATAAAAACTAATGCAATCCTTTCTCAAAGAATCAAAGACAACAAGCACAATGTTCAATTTTACCCCTTTTAGATGAAGGACTTTAGCTCTGATGATGAGAATTTTAACCTGAAAAACAAAAGATGACAAATCAGTTCATAGTCAATACAGAGAGGCACTGTTTTAGAATAATTTTGACTTTATAGCGAAGCGGCATAAGACAATCCCCTATCATGCGGGTCTCATTCTATCTTTGAAACAACAACATTTTTTGATTTGAAAAGATAGTGAAAAAGTATATCATATTTTGAAAGAGGAGATGGAATGGAAGAAAAAATACAGTGGTTGAGTGTGAAGGAAAATGTGTTTGAAATTAAAGGACTTGCATGGTTTGAGAAGGAAAAAATTTTCAGGCGGCTTCCTGAAAAAAGCCAGTTTCAAATTCCTCAGGCAGTAGACTATCTTGCCAACAATACTGCTGGCGCTCTCGTAAGATTCAAAACAGACTCACAATCTTTGTGGGTAAAGGTGAATTTAAGAGAAGTGGTCAATATGATGCACATGCCTGCGACAGGTCATAGTGGGTTTGATTGCTACATTGGAGAACCAAAAAAAGAAACATATTGTAGCACTGCAATTCCTGTTGCTGGAAGCCAGACATACGAAAGGCAACTTATTAAGTTTGCTGAGAAAAAAATACGACATATTACTCTTTATTTTCCGCTTTATAATGGGGTGAATGATGTCTGGGTGGGGATTGATGCGTCTGCAAAAATTACAAGACCCATGCGGCTTCCTGTGAAAGGCAAAATTGTTGTATATGGAACATCAATCACACAGGGCGGTTGCGCAAGTAGACCCGGCATGGCATACACAAACATTTTAAGTAGATGGCTTGGTGTTGAATTTATCAATTTGGGTTTTTCAGGCAGTGGCAAGGGAGAGCCAGAACTTGCACATTTGATTTCCATGATAGACGATGTCAGATGCATTATCCTCGACTATCAGGCAAACGCAGGAGTTGAGGGATATATTTCAACATTGCCAGCATTTGTAGAAATTTTGAGGAAAAAATTTCAAAAGATACCGATGATCGTTATTTCAAGGCCTGCGGTTTCTGGATGGTTTTTTGACAAAAAAGCCAAAAATGACTACATGAAGGGATACAGGTTCCAGGAAAAACTTGTGAAAGAACTCAGGAGAAATGGAGATAAACTGATTTTTTCCTATTGCGGAAGCAAACTTTTTGCGAAAATGTGGCAGGAATCAACTGTTGATGGTGGCCATCCAACTGACCTGGGTTTCATGACTATGGCACAGGCACTGTATCCGATAATGAAAAAATTGATTTGAAATGAAAAGGGGTTTTCTCTTCAGAGAAAAAATAGATTTGTTCAGGGTTTAGATTTCAAAGACCCTCACCTTTATTCTCTCCAACTTTCTTTTGTTTTTGTGTCTAACGATGGAAGAGGCCGTGGGGCCAGGTTGAAAATAAAGGAAAAACAAATAAAATCCAGTCCAGTGTGATATAATATACGGCATCAAAATAGTAAAAAAGTGGCACCCATAACATTAAGATAATCAGTTTACGAGGGTAAATGGCTATAAAAGCGGTAATATTTGACCTTGATGGAGTGATTTTTGATTCTGAAATTTTGCATCAGATTGCCTGGGAACAAATTTTTACTGGCTATGGCATAAAACTCGAACAAAAAGATTATGTCAGCGGAATTGGCATTTCGGATAAAGATTTTCTTGAAAAATTGAAGATGAACAAGAAAATTCCTGAAAGCATCAACACTGATACATTGATTGCAGAAAAACGAGAAAAACTTCTGCAACTATCAAAAAACGGCGCAAAGATGATGCCTGGCGCTGCTGACTTTATCGATGCGATGAGCAGGAATTATGTGCTTGCTGTGGCTTCAAACTCTGACATAAACTTTATCAGAAACCTGCTTGAAAGGTCAAAGTTAATGCCGTATTTTGCATTTGTTCTTGGTTATCAGGATATATCAAATCCAAAGCCAGCGCCTGATATCTATCTGAAATGTGCTGAAAAACTGAAATTACTTCCAGAAGAATGCGCAGTGATTGAGGATTCTCCCGCAGGAATAAAAGCAGCAAAAAACGCTGGCATGACCTGCATTGCGATTACATCGTTACTTCCAGAAACAATGCTTTCAGAAGCAGATTTTGTTGTGAAAAGTTTTGACATTGAAAGGATAAAAGATTCTCTCAACTCAATCCAATGACAGAGGCATACTTTGTTTTCTTAAACGCTGTGGGGCTGATTGCATTTTCTTTTTCGGGCGCAATCAAGGGCATCATGAAAGAGCTTGACTTATTTGGAATTATTTTGCTTGGAATCGTCACAGCGCTTGGAGGAGGCGCTATCAGAGATATTATGGTCCAGAAAATACCTGTCATGTTGAGTGCTCCAAGTTATGTGCTTTTATCTCTTATCGGAGTAATTGCAGCAATTATTGTGAAGGGAAAAAGAAATATTGCGGTATATACAAAAGTCTTTCTTGTTTCAGATGCCATCGGACTTGCCTCATTTACAGCAACAGGCTCTATCATTGCATATCAGAATGGACTGGGAATGATTGGTATGGTTGTTCTTGGAATGAGTACAGCCATCGGTGGAGGCATGATCAGGGATATCCTTGCCAATGAAGTGCCAATGGTATTAAATAAAGAGATTTACGCAACATGTTCCTTTGCTGGATGCATCGTGTTCTGGGCATGCTACAGGATATGCGACTTAAATTTGACTTCCTATCTTTCAATGACAACGGTTTTTGTTTTGAGAATCCTTGCCATCAGGTACAGGTGGAACCTTCCTAAATTTTCTTAAAAAAGCCATTCTGGAGTAAAATAATAATAGTATTAAGGAGAAAAACCATGAATGACAGTAAAGAAATTGAAAGGCAATTTGAGATTATCAAAAAAAATACTGTAGATGTGATTGAGGAAGCAGAACTGAAGAAAAAACTTGAAAGAAGTATATCGACAGGAAAGCCCTTGAGGGTAAAGTATGGCATCGACCCCACAAGCCCTGAGATACATATCGGACACATGGTTGTCATCAGGAAACTGCGTGAATTTCAAAATCTCGGACACAAGGTATTCTTTCTCATAGGGGATTTTACCGCAAGAATTGGAGATCCAACTGGAAGAAATGAGACAAGACCAATTCTTTCGAAAGAAGAAATAAAGAAAAATCTTGCCAATTACATTGAGCAGGTCAGCAAGGTTCTGGATGTGAATAAGGCAGAATTTGTTTACAATGGAAATTGGTTGAGTATCCTTTCAATTGAAGAATTTATCAAAATCGCATCCTGTTTTACAGTGGCTCAAATTCTTGAAAGGGATGACTTTTCAGCAAGATATAAATCAGGGAAAGCCATTTACTTCCACGAATTTATGTATCCGCTTTTTCAGGGATATGACTCAGTAGTTCTTGCATCAGACATTGAAATAGGAGCGACTGAACAGAAGTTCAATCTTCTTGCTGGTAGAACACTCCAGGAATTTTTTGGACAGGAAAAACAGGTTGTCATCACAATGCCAATTCTTGTTGGAACTGATGGAAAGTTAAAGATGAGCAAGACCTATAAGAACCACATTCCTGTCTCAACAACGCCCGATGATATGTTTGGAAAAATCATGTCAATCCAGGATAACCTGATGCAATCATACGCATCCCTGTTAACAGAACTCGACCTGAAAAGTTTTCAGCGCCTGGTAAAAGAAAACCCAAGGAAAGCAAAGGCACGTCTTGCAAGGAACATTGTAAGCCAGTTTTTTGGAGAAAAAGAGGCAGAGAAAGCAGAAGAAAATTTTGATAGAATTTTCAAAGAAAGACAATTACCTGAAGAAATCCCAGTGATTGAAATAGATTCAAAAAAACTTGGGGGGAAAAAAGCAAAAATCGTTGACATTCTGTTTATTGCAGGACTTGTTGAGTCAAAATCAGAAGCAAAGAGAATGATCCAGCAAAACGCAGTAAAAATTGATGGGCAGACGATTTCTGACATTAACGCAGAAATAGAAATCAATGGAAAAATCGTGAAAGTTGGAAAAAGAAAATTTGCAAAGATTGCAATCGTGTGAGAACGTGGAAAAAGGAGCAATGAGATGCAAAGCATAAGAAAACAACTTTGCAAATACGGCAAACTTGTACTTGAAAAAAATCTTGCTGCAGGACCTGGCGGAAATATCAGTGCAAGGGATGGAGAATTTGTGTATCTTTCACCCAGTGGCTTTGCCCTTGATGAAATAAAAGAAAGTCAGTGGGTGAAAATCAATCTGAAAACAGGAAAACAATACGGGTCATTGAGGCCCAGCTGTGAAATTTCTATGCATATTGGTTGTTATCTTGCAAGACCTGATATTAATGCTGTCATTCACACTCATCCCCCTGTAACCCTTGGATTGATATCAGCAGGTATTGAGCTGAAGCCGTTTTATCCTGACTTTGTCGCAATTCTTGGAAGAGAAATACCAGTGGTTGAGTATGTGATTCCAGCAGGTGAAGAAATCAGACAGGCAGTTGTTGAACAGATAAAGAAATACAATGTGGTACTGCTGAAAAATCACGGCGCAGTGTGCGTGGGCACCACATTGAAAGAGGCTTTTTCCCGGGCATGGATGACAGAAGAAACATCAAAAATGCAGGCAATTGGAATGATGGTTGGGAAAATCAGATACTTTACAGAAGAAGAAATCAAAGGCATTGAAAACCTTGAGGCAGAAGATTACAGGAAAGCACTTTTGAAAAAACTGAAATAATGAATATTCGCATCCTTACTCCTTTCACAGCACAGGACGAATTAAAAAATATTGATGTTCATCCTGAAGGTATCCGTTTGATGGAGCCAAAAACCCGCCACTACTGCGTGAAAATCTCTGGCGTAAATGTCAAGCAGGCAAATGTTATTAAACAGGAAGCCCTTGCTGTTGGTGCTGATGCAGCAATTCCATATTCTGTTTTGAATCTTGAAGACAAAATTGTTGACATTGTAATTATGGCAACTCTAAAACAGTACAGGAAACTTGCAGAAAAACTTGAAAACCAGTTTTTCAACCTTAACAAAGTGGGATACAGGATTTTGCAGGCGATTGAAAATTACCAGAATCCCTGCGCGAAATTTTCTGTAAAAGGAAGAAACATTGAAATTAAAGATTTCATGATTATGGGAATTTTGAATGTGACGCCTGATTCATTTTCGGATGGAGGGAAATATTACGGAGATATAGCCATTGCTGTTGAACGGGCGCTTGAAATGGAAAGAGACGGCGCTTCAATCATTGATATTGGAGGAGAATCCAGCAGACCAGGTGCAGAAAGTTTAAGCGAGCAAGAGGAAATGAAACGGGTGATACCTGTGATAAGAAAGCTGAGGCCGAAAACAGAGGTATTGATTTCTTGCGATACATCAAGGTATTCTGTTGCAAAGGCAGCATTAGAAGAAGGTGCAGATATCATCAACGATATTTATGCTCTCAGGCGTGACGAAAAACTTGTGGAGATTGTTGCAAAAACAGGTTGTGGATTTGTTCTGATGCATATGAAGGGGACCCCTAAGGATATGCAGAAAAATCCTTTCTATCATGATGTGGTCGGTGAAATTGGGGAATTTTTCACCGAGAGAATAAATTTTGCTGTTGAAAATGGAGTAAAATCTCAATCTATCATTATTGACCCTGGTATTGGATTTGGGAAAAGAGTTGTTGACAATCTTGAAATTATCAAAAGATTGAGGGAATTTACCTGCTTTGGTTTGCCACTACTTCTTGGCACATCAAGAAAATCGTTTATCGGAAAGGTTGCAGATGAACAAAGTGTTGAAAATCGCTTGCCCGGAACCATTGCAAGTTGCGTTGCAGGTTATTCTGGTGGAGCGAAAATTTTCAGGGTTCATGATGTAAAAGAAGTGTGTCAGGCATTAAAGGTGGCGTGTGCAATCGAAAACTATGGAAAATACAAGAGTTCTTGCTCTTGATCTGGGCGAAAAAAGAATAGGAGTTGCCATCAGCGACCAATACAGGACCATAGCGCGTGGGCTTGGAACCATCGAGGTCAATGGCAAAGAACATGAAAAAATCAAAGAAATTGTAAAAAAATACAATGTGGCGAGAATTGTATATGGTATACCGCTGCGAAACGATGGTTCTTTAAGCGCACGTGCTGAAAAAATGCTTTCCTTTGTCTCAAAACTTAGAAATATGTTGAAGGTGGAATTTATTCCGTGGGACGAGAGGATGACAACTGTGGAAGCAGAAAATATTTTGTTGATGGCTGACCTCAGCAGAAAAAAAAGAAAAAAAATCAGGGACAAACTCGCAGCTCAGATTATACTTCAAAGTTACCTTGATTCACTTTATCTAAAAGATAAAACACTGGAAGAATGATAAAAAGGGTTATAAAACGTTATACCAGCATAATGTCAAAACTTCTAAATGGCATTACCTCTTTCAATGGTTCTACTATAGCCGGTTCAAACGCAGCAGGTTTCATTGATAAAGAAAGAGACCTGGTGAAACTGGTGGAAAACTTGAAAAAGGAAAAAGAAATCGCTTTTGACATTGAGGGAAATTCCCTTTATCGTTATCACTCAAAAATCTGCCTGATACAGATTTCAATAAGAAGTGAAAATTTTATCATTGACCCTTTGAAAATAAAAGACACTTCTGCCCTGCACGAGGTGTTCACCAGTCCCAATATCGTGAAGGTGCTTCATGGCTCTGGTTATGACATACAGATGCTCTATCAGCAAGCAGGCATTATAATAAGAAATCTTTTTGACACCCAGATTGCTGCACAATTTCTTGGAGAAAAAAAGACAGGACTTGCCAGTTTGATTGAGAAAAATTTTCATGTCCGTCTTGACAAGAAATATCAAAAAAGCAACTGGGGAATAAGGCCCTTGTCTTCTGAAATGCTTGATTACGCAATTAGTGATACAAAGTATCTTTTGCCACTTGCCGACAGATTAAGAAAAAAACTGGAAAATATTAAGAGAATTGAATGGGTTATTGAAGAATGCGAAGAACTTGCCAGGTCAGTGCTGAAAAAAAAATTGGAAAAAACAAAAATGATCAGAGGAGCAGGAAAAATCCAGGGGAAAAAAAGGGCAATTGTGGAAGCAATCATTGAATTCAGGGATATGATTGCGAAGGAAAAAGACATTCCTCCTTTCAGAGTTCTTGATAAAGAAACAATTTTCAAAATTGCCGCAACCGACCATCTTGACCTGAACAAACTGAAATTTTTGACATCTCATCATAGACATATTCAGAATCATCTCACAGCGTTGCTTGAAAAAATCAAAACGTCTCCGATTAAGCACTACAAGACCGCCAGGCATAAAAAAGTACATCATCCTTTTTTTCATAAAAAAGCAGAAGAGCTTCATCAATGGAGGCAAGCAAAGGCAAAGACACTTGGAATACAATGCCATCTTGTATTATCCCATCATCAAATTGTTGCTCTTGCTTCGTCAAATATAAGTTCCTTAGAAGATATCGAAAAAATCGAATGCCTGAAAAAGTGGCAGAAACAAGAATTTGGAAAAGAGATATTTTCTTTGTTCAAAAACTGATAGATAACTCTTACCAGTTTCGTAGGGCTCTACTGCCTCATATAAAATTCTAAAAACCTTTTTGATATAATTTTGTGTTTAAGGATGGCAATAGGACTTGACCAGATGGATATAAATGTTGCAGATATGGACAGAGATAATGACGTGGATATCAGCGATGTCGTATTGATTTTGAGAAAGACGATAGGGCTTGATTGATATCAACCATTATTAACCAAAATTGTCATCAAAATTCCAGGAATAATCCCCACCGTGAGATTGTCGTCAATTTTTAGTGGCAATACTTCAAGGATACATCCAACAAGAACTCCGACAAACAAAACTTCAAATGGTATCGCAAACCGAAAAGAAAGAAGAAGTCCAATGATGCTATTGATAATAATTCCTCCAAGCATTCCTTCCATTGTTTTACCAGGAAAAATCTGAAGTTTTCCGTATTTTGAACCAATTACTGCGCTTGCGGCATCTCCGAATGTAAGAAAAAATAAATTAGCGACAGCAACAGGAAATGGAAAATACAAAACAGAAATAAATGTTGCTATCATGAAATTCGTATCGCCTGTAAGAACACCGGGTTTCGTCTTGAAAACACCAGGAGAATGTCTCAAAAGCCAGTTCCAGAAACCAGGGTGAAGATATCTCTCAAATTCCATCAAAAGAAGCCAGAATAAAAAAAAGGAAGTAATCAAGCCAGGCACAAGAGGGTCTCTTGTCAAAATATACACAAATGGAACAAGCCCTCCCAGAACAATTCTATACAATTTCCTTTTCCAGAGAATCAATGTGCTCTCCTCATTTCTTTGAATGCCTCACGGTTGATAAAAATGTTGGTGAAAATCAGGAGCAATGTTGAAACTGCGAGCTTTGTAAAAACATGTGGATAAATCTGCCAGAGTATCACAAAAAATAAAATCACCTCAGAAAGAATGATTTTTAATGAACGCGGATTGAGTATTTGTGCAATGAACCAGAAACCAAGTATAAAGGGAAACACAAGAGGTGCAAGATATAGCATCACTCCACCCATAGTGGCAATACCTTTTCCGCCTTTGAATTTCAGAAAAACTGGATAACAATGTCCGATAACAGCAGAAATCCCAATGATTGTTAAAAGGATTTCATTTGTAATACCATAAAATTTCGCCACAGCCATAATTCCAGCGCCTTTGATTGTGTCGCCCAGCCAGACAATAATTCCCCACTTTTTGCCAATTTCCCTTGCAACATTTGCTGCTCCAGGATTTCTGGTGCCAATTTCGCGGATGTCTTTACCTGTCAGAAAGAAAGCAAATAGATATGCAAAGGAAATACTTCCGATGATATAGCCAGCGATGATAAAAAGAATTAATTCCATCAACAAAATTATACCTGCTATTTTATATTCTGACAATGGTAAGAATTGAGCAAGAACCTTTGTCCTTTACTCCTTTCCTCTCCCGTCAAGGGAGAGTAAAAATAAAATCAAGGGATTGGGTGATGTTTTCGGACATATTCCTAATTGTCTCTGTGGTAAAATAAATTTGTGGAATACAGAACAGCAAGGATTTCAGATTTACGGGAGGTCGCGAGACTATACATTGATGGGTTCAAATATCAATTGCATACAATCTTTGGTAGACATATCCCTGAGAAAATTTTTATTGATTTTCTTTCGCGCGTGAGAAAATTTGAAAAAAATGGATTTATTATTGCCTGTGAAAATAAAGAAATTATTGGTTTTACCATTATGAGTGTCAATCCATTCAATCTTTATGGGAAGATTTTTCTTTTGAGTTTTTTTCCTTCGGTTTTCAGTTTGATTTCAGGTAAATACAGGGGGATTTGTTTTCACAGGGCACTAAAATCGTTTTTTGACTTTGTGAGATTTTCTCAAAAAAGCAGTATCGCGAACAAAAAGTATAAGGATGCAGGCCAGGTAATTACAATGGTCGTTTGTGAAACTATGCGGGGTAGAGGTATAGGAGGGCATCTTTTACTTCAAGGGCTTGACTACCTGAAAAAATATAAAAAATTCGTAAAACTTGAGGTCAGGCAGGATAACCTTCCAGCAATTCATCTTTACAAAAAAAATGGCTTCATAGAAACAGGGGTCATCCATTCAAAAGTTGGTTCCTCCTTTGTAATGGTCAAGCATTTATAGCAAAAACACTCATTTTATTGAGCAACGCACTTGCCTTGACAAAATTTTTATAAATGAAGTCCCTGCTGTCCAATAAAAACCTTATGAATTTTTGTAATGACAACCCCCAAGGGTAAGGTAGAATAGAGAGAAGAACTCCACCATTACCCAGGGAGGTTGTCTATGAAATATATCAGCACAATTTTCAATCAATTGCTGAATATGTTACCGGGGTATCAGTTTGAACAGGTTGTTAGGAGAGAGCAAGCGGATAGATATACCAAACACTTCACAGCGTGGAAGTTGCTGGTAAATCTATGCGCACAGATAACAGGAAAGAAGAGCTTAAGAGACATAGAGACGGGATTGAAGATGCAGCAGAATGCGTTTCCCCGGGCAAAATTCAGAAAGACCAAGGGGTAAAAGTGGCACAAACGGTAATCGGATTGCAGGAACCTGCTGAACTGAACCAGATGAACATACCTTTTCCACCAATTATGATGAGAACAATTTATACATCATTGCCTATGATGTGATAGACAGAAGATAGTTTTTTAACGATATCAGGTGTATTTGCTATTTTTTGCATCAAGTGATAAAACATACATGTGGATAGAAATCATTGGTGCAAAAAAGGTATCGCGCTGACTGAGTTGATTATCTTTATCGTGATTTTTTTGATCATCGCAGGAATCAGTTTCAGACTTGTCTATTCTGTCAATCAAAAGGCAAAAATTGTCAAAGCAAAATCAGAAATTACCCAGTTTGCCATTGCCCTTGAAAATATGAAAGATGATACGGGTTATTACCCTGTTCGACTTGGAGCAATTTTTGACAAAAACCCACCAGCAGGTATGGAAAAAAATTGGAATGGTCCATATGCAACAAAAATGAAAGATATGGTCAATGATGATACCCCACTTGATCCATGGGGAAATCCCTATTTTTACCAGATTCCGTTGACAGATGTTCCTCCTGTTACTTATATTCAGACACCAGAAATTGGCAGATTTACAGGTTCACCGAGAACATACACATATAATTTCACTGCACCTGCAGGATCTGCATATTTAACTTTAATAAACTATGGAATTACAGCAGGGGAGATTCGTTTGAATGGAGCTATTATCATAGATCAGCGTGAATTTAAGAATCATCCATACCCTCAAATTATCATAAAAAATGTAACCTTACTCGGTGGTGTAAATACACTGTCCTGCTGGATTTCCAGCACACCACAAGATTATTATTCTGTTTCTATCGGGAATCCTGTAACAAAAGCGTATCTTCCTACATCTGATTTTTTTCTCATCGGTAGTTACGGCAGGGATAAAAAAAGCGGTGGAAAGGGTTTTGACAGGGATATAATTTATAATTCAAAAACATATCCAAACTTCCAGTGAGGGAAAAATGGCAAAATTCAGAAGAAGAAAATATCTTATCAACAAACCGGTTCAAATCGGATATTTCGGATTAACTGCGTGGTTTATATGTCTGGGGATATTACTGGTTGGAAGCATCACCTATTATATCACGCTCAATACCATTATCAATGAAATTCAAATTACATCGCCTGCATTTGACGCAGTTGAGACAGTACAAAAAATTAATCTTTTGCTTCAGAAGAAACTTGCTGGTGTTTTTGTGGGGCTTGTTATTGTCGCTGCGATTCTGGTCATTCTGTATTTACACAGGGTTGTAGGTCCTGTTTTCAGAATTGAAAAAACGTTGCACGAGGTGATTGAAGGCAAACCATTTAATCCTATCAAACTCAGGAAAAAGGATAGTTTCAAATCCCTTGCTGAAACCATTAATACTTTCGTCCTGCATTATGAAGAGAAAAATCAAAAAACAAAAGAAGTCCTGAATGAAAACCTATCAGACGCAGAAAAAATCCAGCAAATTAAGGAAATTTTTAAGGATTAACCCTTTCAGCATCAAGCCATAGTTTTTCAAGATTATAGAATTCTCTTGTTTCTGGCAGAAAAATATGCAGGACAAAATCTCCGTAATCAAGCAAAATCCAGTTTGTTTCAAACCCTTCAATTGAAAAAGGAGGGCTATTGAACTTTTCAATCACTGCTTCTGCCATTGCCCTAATTTGAATTGTTGTTTCGCCTGAGACAATGATCAAATAATCGGTAATCCAGGTGAGTTTCCTAACATCAAGAATTACAATGTTTTCTGCATTTTTTTCTTCAAGGATTGCCAGTAATTTTTTCAGTTTCTCTATATCTTCTCCTTTTTATCTTATTATACCAGAATCTCCGCTATTTCTCAACTTCTGCAAGGTGTTCACTGGACAGAAAGCATTTCTTGCGTTAAACTTGTTGCATGAGAAAAATAAACCTGGCTATGATTTTTTCTTTCAGCATTTTTATTTTTCCCTCGTATGGACATCTCTGTGATAATGTTTTCCGTCAGGCAGACAAACTCATTGTTAAGCCAGAAACCTACAATATAGTTGTGAAAGATAAAGCGACGTTCAAAATTTTTCTGCAAAACAATATGGACAGAGGCATTGCAGAAATCAGGTTGCTTGCTGAAAGTCCTGCGTTTGACTTCCAGATTTATCCTGAAAAGATGTCAATTCCAAAAGACCAGAGGGTATATTTTGAAGTGACAATGATTCCCAAACCTTCTACCTCCTCAGGAAACTATTCTGTAACTTTCAGATTGGTTGGTGGTGGAAGACAATTCAAAAGTTTCAGTATTGATATATCAGGTGATAAAGGGGACTCTGGCGAAATAAAAAAAGAAACACAACAAACCAGTCAGGTTCCTTTAATGAAGACACGATCAATTCTGTCTGTTCGCAGAACAAACCAATCTCCAAAAATAGATGGAAGGATTGTAGAAGAATGCTGGAAAAATGCTGGCGTTGCCGGAAATTTCTGTTTGTTTAATCAGGGCAAGCCGGTCTATCAGACCGTCGGGTTGCTTGCGTATGATTCAGAAGCAATGTATCTTGCATTTTACTGCAGGGACGGAACTCCGGAAAAAATCTCGGATAAGGATAAGATTGAAATACAGATATCACCTGATCGGACAGGCAAAAACTATTATTCTATTATTCTGACAGGCGACGAAAAAATTTCCTGCAAAAAGGCCAGTTTCAACGGTGAATTTCAAACAGTATCTATAAATGGATTGAAATACGCCATGTCAAAAGGTGTGATTGCGTGGATGGTTGAAATTGCCATTCCCTTTTCTTCTATCGGAACCAGAGTTCCTGAGTCAGGAAATATCTGGGCTTTGCGAATCATACGAACAAAGGCAACGCAATCCTTTGAAGAAAGTTTCTGGGCAGTTGATGCATCATCCTATCATCAGGAAAAAGGGTTTGGTCAGGTTGTTTTTGAGCAATAATGTGCATCCCGATGAAAAAATTGATTCTCGTCGTGTTCGTTTTTGCATATGTTTTCATTGGCTGGGCTGAACAGATTGACATTAATTTCGAATATCCCGACATAGAAGGCGATTTTTATCTTGCTGGGACGGTTTTTTTTCCGCCGTCTTCTGTTATGTCTGTCAATAACATCCTTGTGCTGGACGCCGGTACGAAAAACGAGATTGCTTCAAAAATTACGGTACAGGAAAAATGGCCTGATGATTCAATTATGAGCGTCGAGATTATTTTCCCTGCAAACAGTCAGAAAAAAACAAATTATGCCATCCATTATGGAAGTGATATCAAAAGAAGAAAAACCTTTTCTGAACCTGCAGTTCTTCCCACGATTTCCTTTTTTCCAGCAGGTGCCGGAAGGCCTGTGGAAAATGTTGACATATCGGTTGGTCAGATCAATGTGAGGGTTGACAAGAGCACCAGTATCAGATACTGGTGGTACATTGCGCCGATGGGGATTTTTTGTTTTTCACTGTTTACAGAAGCGTCAGAACCATAAGGACTCAGAAATCATGATACGCATTTCAGTCGCAAGAAGAATCGTTCAAGTTATCTGTCTTGTGCTTCTTGTTTATGGCGGTTATATTTTTAAGGACTGGAAAGAATCCGCTGAAACCAGCCAGCAGTCAATTTTCCCTTCTCTCAAAGCACCAGAAGGAAGCGTGTCCACAACACAGTTTGAAAAGGGAAGCATTCTATGGCCATCAGGAGCAACACCTGTAATTGAAAACTATCCACCTTCACTTGTATGTAGATTTAATCCAAAAGGAGGAATGTTCAAGGCATGCATCATGCACTTTTTTTCAGAAAATCTTACATGGCAAACACCTTTCAAATATCTTTTGCCGTATATCACTCTTTTTATTGCTCTGTGTTTTCTGCTTGGAAGGGCATGGTGCGGATGGGTGTGTCCAATTGGAACAGTTGGAGATTTCCTTACATATCTGCGCAGGAAAATGAATATCCCGGTCAGAAGGTTCCCGGAACGATTCAGATTTAACCTTTCCATCACAGGATATTCACTTATGGTGATTTCCCTTGCCATTTCAACTGTCATAGGCATGCCAAATTACGCAAGATTTCAATGCTACTGGTTTCTTCCTTACTGCCAGATATGTCCTGCAAGATTGATATGTCCAATGTTTGGTCTGATAAAACCGAACTGGAAGGACTTTTCAACCGGTATTACCACCTGCTTTACGTTTCTTGCCTGGATTGTACTGGGACTTTTTGTTGCAGCGTTTTATTTTGGAAGAAGGGTCTGGTGTCATATGTGTCCTGTAGGACTGATTAATTCCTGGTTCAATAAAGGTTCAGGAATAGAACTTCATAAGAAAGCCATCAGGTGTATTAAGTGCGGATACTGCGCGGATGCCTGTCCCATGGGGCTGACAGCAATGTATGAGTTGAACAAGGATGCCATTTACAATCAGACAGGTTGTATCATGTGTATGAGATGCGTGGAAGTATGTCCAAGAAAGGGCTGTCTGAACGTCAGTTTTTTTGGAAAAAAGATTGGTAATATGCAAAGGAGAAAATTAGATGCAAAAAAAGTTTCTGAGCCAGTACAGGGAAATATTGCGTAAGAATCTGAAATGCAATAGCCCTGATTCTGAGAATATGTCAGCCCGTGTTTTTGAGTATATGAAAAAATCCAATCTTTCCTCAATGGAAGGATTTTATCAGGCAATATTAGATTTTGGAAGAAATGGAATAGATATCAGTGAAAAACCCATTGGATTTTTTTGCAACGTTGTTCCTGAAGAAATTATGCTTGCCGGTTCTCTGCGACCTGTAAGGTTGTGCTGCGAGGAGTATGAATGCGGTTCAAAAGGAGAAGAAATTGTGCCTGGAGATATTTGCCCTGTAATTAAGTCAATCTGCGGTAAATTTTACAGCAATTCATACGACAATCTTGAAGTTGTTGTGATACCCGGCACATGTGACCCGAAAGCAAAACTTGCCGAGATTCTATCACCCGTAAAACAGGTGTATTTTCTTGACACTGGAAGGGACTCTGAATACCTGGCCAATGTTGATATCTGGGAAAAAAAATATACACAATTTTTCCAGTTTTTGAAAGAAACATTTCACTGCAGTGCAGGGAGGCGGCAATTACTTTCAGCATGCAAACTTACAAATGCCCGCACAGAAGTTTTCAGAAATATTTATCAATTGAGAGCAGAACAGCCAGATGCGATTAATGTTTTTGATTATTACATCATGATGTATGCTGGTTTTTTTATGAAGGTTGAAAAATGGAACGCTCTTGCAGAAAAGGTTTATCGACAGGCAAAACAAATTCACAGATTTGTTGATAAACCCAGAATTCTTCTTGCTGGAACACCGGTAATTTTTCCCAATTTTAAGATTATTGATGTGATGGAAGAATCTGGATTAAAAATGGCAGCAGACCTTCAGTGCATATCATTCGGGAGATTCTATAATCCTGTGATGATAGATGAAGAAACAGAAGCAGGCATCCTGCGGGCTTTAACATTGAAAAATATTGCCGGGAGCATGTGTCCGTGCTTACTGAATCTGGAGAAACTGGTCAATCTTATAATTGACACTGTGAATCAGTACAAACTTGACGGTGTCATTTATTACAATCTAAGATTGTGTCAGGTTTTTGAGTTACAGACAGCATTAATCAGGCAGATTCTGAAAGAAAAAGGGATACCATTTCTTTCAATAAAAACAGACCTTGGAAAAGAAGACACAGGACAATTGAAAACCAGAATGGAAGCATTCAGGGAAATGATTGAATCCCGCAACGAATGAAGGAGGCAACGTGTGGAAGGCAGGTATTGATATGGGTTCTGTGATGGTGAAATGTGTAATTGTTAATGGTGAGACAATAATCGCAAAATCCGCAGCAAGGACTGTGCCGATGCCCGAAATTATCGCAGACACAGTTTTGCAACAGGCACTTACAAACGCAGGGATTGATTTTTCTCTCATTGAAAAAATTGTATGTACTGGTTATGGCAGATACATCTATACAAAGACACATGCAAAAGTAACAGAAATTTCTGCTGCAGCAAGGGCATCCTTTTTGCTTTCTGGAAAACAGAGATGTCTTGTGATTGATTTGGGTGGCCAGGACACAAAAATTATAGAGGTGGACCACAATGGAGAGGTGGTTGATTTTTTAATGAATGACAAGTGTGCGGCTGGAACAGGGAGGTTTCTTGAAATGATGGCAGGTGTTTTAGGCACAGACCTTCATGGTTTTGGAACACTTTCTTTAAAGGCAGAAAGACCCGTGACTATCAATGCTACATGCAGTGTTTTTGCAGAAAGCGAAGTAATTTCCTTGCTTGCCCATAATGAAAAAAAGGAGAACATTGCTGCTGGGCTTCTTAATGCAATTGCCGGGAGAATTTCAACCATGTTAAATCATTTTCAGAGTCAGATGCCAGTTTTTTTCTGTGGTGGTCCAGCAGGGATACCAGGGCTGAAGCAGGCAATTGAAAAGGTAAGTGAAAGAAACATTAAAATTTTTGATAATTCGGGGTTTGTGGTTGCCTATGGTGCTGCGCTCAGTTGACAGGATGAAAAAGTTTTAATAAAATTATCTGGTCTATTTTTTTCTCAAAGAGGAGGAAAAATGAGAGTGAAGATCGATGAAAATACCTGCACTGGATGCGGTCTATGCGCAGATAGTTGTCCTGAAGTATTTGAAATGGGAGATACAACAGCAAAGGTGATTGCTGACCCAGTACCAGCAGATCAGGAAGAATGCGCAAGAGAAGCTGCCGAAAATTGTCCGGTAGATGCGATATCTATTGAATAAAAGGTTTTATAGAGCAGTTTCAGGTATATCCATTGTTGCAATTTTTGTTGCTGGATGCAACCTGAACCACAGAGAAAAGGCGCAACAACATCTTCTGAAGGCACTGCAAGAGTACAGACAGGACATCGTTAAAAATCCTGATGATAGGGCTCTTGAAGAGAAGTATTATGTGCTTGCCAGATTGACGCTTGGCGACATTCAGGCAAAGATAGAGCTTGCTTTGATATATCAGGAAACCGGCAAGTCCGACCAGGCAACAGAAATCCTGAAACAAATTTCTACAGAAAATCCTGAGCAGGCATCTGGATACCTGAAAAAAAAATTAGAATCTGCATATAGCATTGAGCAACGCATTGGAATTTATCAGGCACTTTCATATCTCAATCCGCAGGATACAAGCTATCTTGAGCAACTTGGTCGATTGTATCTTGGAACAAACCAAACAGAAAAAGCAATTATTGCGCTGGGAAACGCCATAAATTATGGCAGTAGAAACAGCGAGACAATAAAATATCTTGTCAGGGCATACATAAATCAGAATAGGTATGATAGCGCAGAAAATCTCTTAAAAACACTTATTTCAAAAAAGGATGATATTCAATTAAGAGAGCAACTTGCTGATGTTTATAAAAAACAGGGCAAGAAGGATCTGTACCTCGCTGAAGTAGAAAAAATTTCCGAAAAAAAGGGAAAAAAGAAACTGATTGTATTCGAAAAGCCAGAAATTCAGAAAATTCCTGAATTGAAAAAATTTACACTTGGTGAAAAAATATCTGTAGAGCCCTACACATTTCTTGTTGTTGACAAATCCCTCCAGAAACTTTTTGTTTATAGGTTTGATGGTCAAACTTTTGAGCAACTTACGTCCATAGTGTGCACGACAGGGAAAAATATGGATGATAAAAAAAGACATGGAGACCTTGCAACTCCTGAAGGAACTTTTCTTATCAGGACATTTATTCCTGGATCAAACCTTGAACCAAAATATGGTGCAGGAGCATATGTGCTTGATTTTCCTGATTATTTTTCACAGAGACAAAATAAAGATGGAAGTGGTATATGGTTGCATGGGACACCGATTGAAAGACCTCCTTATAACAGCGCAGGATGCATTGTTGTTAATGACAATGATTTTCGTGCATTGCAACAATATATTGAGCCCGGTAAAACATATATCCACATTTTGAAACAGGAAAAGGATATGAATCTTGCTGATTTTGTTCCTGTGTGGAAGACAGTAGTATCCTGGAAACAGGCATGGGAAAGCCTGGATACTGAAAAGTATCTTTCTTATTATGCAGATGACTTCAAAAGCGATGGCAAGGATAAAAAGGCATGGAGCCAGTATAAGAAAAAAATAAACAAAGACAAAAAGTATGTGAAACTTGAGTTAAAAGACATAACAATTGTTCCGTACGGAAACACGCAATTTGGTTATGTGTTTCTGATAGATGCAATTCAAAAATACGAGTCAAATAATTTGAAAAGCACAACAAGAAAAAATTTCTATCTGGTCAAGTCCAACGGAACTTATAAAATTATTGGTGAACTTGTAAAATAAATTTTCACTTTTTCAAAAACACCTCAATCACAGGCACGCAAACATCAGGTTTCACCACAGGAAGTATAAACGATGTCATTGTGATTTTATTTTCAGCTTTTTTTGTTCTCACAATAGGATAGTCAATTTTCTTGACAAAAACTTCTGAACCATCGTGGAGTAACTGTGCATACTCAATTCTATCTTCAAATCCTTTAATCGGTAAGAATACATAGGGCCAGGCGAAAATGTGTACATAAAGTCGATTTGTTTCAGGATTATATGTGAGCCGGCAATCCTTCGGCGCACTAAACTCTTCAGGCGCCTTTGTACAGCCATAAATAGACCTGCTGTGTCTTTTCATCCATTCACCAATTCCTGCAAGTCTTTCCATAGCTCTGCTATCAAATTCGCCTCTTGCAGTGGGCCCAACATTCAAAAGCAAATTTCCACCCTTACTTACTGTATCAATCAACATTCTTATCAGTACATCAACACTTTTCCATGTCGCTTCGTCTCTATGATAACCCCAGGAACCAGAAAATGTGTGGCATGATTCCCATACAACAGGTTTGCCGTCAACTGTAAGTGCTTCTGGAACATCAATCTGCTCAGGAGTTAAAAAGTCCCATTCGTTTTCAAGGTCAAGGCGATTGTTAATCAAAATATGTGGTTGAATAGACCTTACCATTTTCACAAGATTTTCACTATCCCAATCCTGCCTTCCTTTTCCAACCCAGCCCTCGGGTCGGTTCTTGTCAGCGGGATAACTGAAGTCACACCATAATATATCAATTTTCCCGTAATGGGTAAGTATCTCTCTGACCTGATTGTGCAAGTATTCCCTGTATTTGTTCATATCACGGGAACTATTGAGTTTTTCTCTTTCAGGATGGTTTCTTAATGGATGCAAACTATCAATGGTAAAATGGGGATGATGCCAATCAATGAGTGAATAGTAAAAACCAATTTTGAGCCCCTCTGCCCTGAATGCATCAACAAATTCCTTTATTAAATCTCGTTTCGCAGGAGTATTGGTGGCTTTATAGTCAGTGTATGCTGAATCCCATAGGCAAAATCCTTCGTGGTGTTTTGTTGTTATTACCACATACTTCATTCCTGCCTGTCTTGCGGTTTTTGCCCATTGCGCAGGGTCAAAAAGATCAGGATTAAAGTGTTTGAAATAAATGTCATACTTTTCATCTGGAATTTCTTCCCTGTGCTTTACCCACTCGTGTCTTGCAGGCAAAGCGTATAATCCCCAGTGAATAAACATTCCAAATCTATCATGAACAAACCATCCTGCATCTCCTTTTCCCATTTATTCCCCCTTGTAAGTTTTCTTAAATTATACAGCAGTGCAAAATTATTTCAATATCAGTTCTTTTTAGCCAG
>JBMFLH010000023.1:0-26282 GCA_049971295.1 Candidatus Ratteibacteria bacterium
ACCGCTATATACGAGAACTTCTTGTGCTGATCCACTCCTATATATCGCATAGCGCTCATCCTCTTTTTTCTTCTTATTTTACTACCAGTGCACTATGCTTTCATTATATCTCCTTGAGTTTTGTTTTCTTGTATATTTTATCAAAATAAATTTTGAAGTAAAGAATATGGCATCAATGGAAAATTGAAAAATATTCACTCTTGATGTATAGTTAATTACTGTGGGATTTTGTTGTCAAAACTATGTGCATCTTACAGGAAACTGATATGAGGAAATACGAGCCGTCTTTAATAGAAGAAAAATGGCGAAGGATATGGGAAGAAACAAAGGTTAATTATACCGATGTGAACAATACCACTTTAAAAAAATATTATTGCCTTGATATGTTTCCATATCCCTCTGGGTCAGGTTTGCACGTTGGGCACTGGCGTGGCTACGTTCTTTCTGATGTTTGGGCTCGATACAAGAGACTTCAGGGATATCATGTTCTTCACCCGATGGGATGGGATTCTTTTGGGCTACCCGCAGAAAATGATGCGATAAAAAAGGGTATACATCCCAGGATAAGTACAAAAAACAATATTGATAATATACGCAGGCAATTAAAGGAAATTGGCGCAATGTATGATTGGACCAAAGAAATCAATACCAGCGATCCTGAATATTATCGCTGGACACAGTGGATTTTTCTTCAGATGTATCACAGAGGTCTTGCATACAGGGCAGAAATGCCAATTAACTGGTGTCCAAATTGTAAGACGGGTCTGGCAAATGAAGAAGTGATCAGTGGTTTATGCGAAAGATGTGGAAGTATGGTAACCCGAAAAAGGTTAATGCAGTGGATGCTTAAAATCACTGCATACGCAGAAAGACTGCTTGCTGATCTTGACCGTCTTGATTGGCCAGAAAAAGTCAAAACAATGCAAAGAAACTGGATTGGCAAGAGCGAAGGAGCAAGTATTATTTTTATGATTGATGGTAATGAAAGTAAAACACTGGAGGTTTTCACCACAAGACCCGATACTCTTTTTGGTGCTACCTATGTTGTGCTTGCACCAGAACATCCATTGACTTTTGAAATTACCTCTCCAGAAAAAATGGCTGAGGTTCAAAAATACGTTGAAGAGGCAACAACGAAATCAGAACTTGAGAGAACCCAGTTGGCTGGTGAAAAAACAGGGGTTTTTACTGGCTGTTATGCTATTAATCCTGTTAACGGTAGAAAGGTTCCTGTATGGGTGGCTGACTATGTGCTTGCTCATTACGGTTCTGGAGCAATTATGTCAGTTCCAGCTCATGACCAGAGAGATTTTGAATTTGCGAAAAAATTTGGTTTGCCGGTAATTGAAGTGATACATAGTGAAATGGCTCAAAGAAATACGGATGGTTCCCTTACCATTGCTTACGAAGGTCCTGGAATTCTGGTAAACTCTGGACAATTTAATGGAATGAACTCAGATGAAGCGAAACACGCAATTACCAGATGGCTTGAACAAAAAGGAAAAGGGTCTTTCAAGGTCACCTATAAGTTAAGAGACTGGGTATTTTCGCGTCAGAGATACTGGGGAGAACCAATACCGATAGTATACTGTGACAAATGCGGTACAGTGCCTGTGGACGAAAAGGATTTACCTGTTGTCCTTCCTGATGTTGAATCATATAAGCCAACAGGAACCGGTAAATCTCCGCTTGCAGCGATTGAGAAGTTTGTTCATACTGTGTGCCCAAAATGCGAGGGTCCTGCTGAACGAGAAACAGATACAATGCCTCAGTGGGCAGGTTCTTCGTGGTATTTTCTGAGATATCCAAATCCTGATCTTGATACGGCGCCTTTTGACCGCACCATTGTTGATAGATGGTTGCCAGTTGATTGTTATATTGGTGGAGTTGAACATGCGATTCTTCATTTACTTTATGCGAGATTTTTCACAAAGTTTCTTTTTGATATCGGTGCGATTGGATTTGATGAACCATTTTTGAAGCTTTTCAACCAGGGGATGGTAACAAAATTTAGTGAGAAAACAGGAAAGCTTGAGAAGATGTCAAAATCTAAAGGAAATGTTGTCAATCCTGACCCACTTGTGAAGAAATATGGTACTGACACTGTGAGGTTGTATGAACTATTTATTGGTCCGCCCGAGCTGGATTCTGAATGGAATGATGCTGGAATAGAAGGTTGTTATAGATTTTTGAAAAGGGCATGGGATTTCGTGATGTTGCATGTGGAGAAAAACTGTGATACCGACGATATTTCAAAAAGGCAATTGCATCTTCTTATCAAGAAGGTTAGTGAAAGAATAGAGGAATTCAAACTTAATACAGCTATCAGTGCCTTTATGGAATTTATAAAGGATTCATCTGAAACTGCTTGTTATTCAAAAGAAGATATTGCAAAATTTGTTGTGCTTCTTTCACCTTTTGTTCCTCATTTTAGCGAAGAAGTATGGCGGGAAGTTCTGGGATATCCTGATACAATCTTTAATGCCAAGTGGCCTGAATTTGATAACTTTATAATTTCTGAGGAAACTATTACCATTCCCGTACAGGTGAACGGCAAAGTTCGTGGAACAATTTCGATTAATAAGATTGCAACCCCTGAACAGGTTTTCGAAACGGCGCTAAAGAATCAAGGTATTTTAAAATTTATAAACGGTAAAAAGATTATCAAAAAAATCTATATACCTGGAAAGATTGTTAATTTCGTGATTGAAAAATAAAAAAGGAGCCAGCATTTCTGAACCGGCTCCTAATCTGTTTTAAATTTTTATTTCTGCTCGGATTGCTGTGACTTTTCTGCTTCCTGCTTTGCTTTTTCTTTTTCCTTTTTTTCTTCTATCCTATCTTTAATATCGCTGATACCTGCTGCGATCGCTATAATCCCGACAAGCAAAATAAAAAATGGAACTGCTGCCTGAAGTCCTTTCACAAACAATGTCCACCACTTTACAATACCTATTAATCCCACGATTACCGCTATAATCCCGCCTATTAATGCGCCCATTCATCCTCCTTTTTTGCATGATATTCGAATGTTGTAATTATTATTACATGATATCCAACATATGTCAATTTTATGCTCTTGGATGAAATTTTTTATGTACAGTTTTCAACTGTGTTCTTGATATCTGGGTGTAAATTTTTGTGGTGCTGATGCTTTTATGGCCGAGTAATTCCTGAATTACTCTAATATCCATTCCTGCTTCTAAAAGTTGCGTAGCAAATGTATGTCTGAGCATATGGGGCTTAAGATTAATCTGAAGTCCTGCCATTTTCCCTGCCTTATGAACAATTTTCCAGATGTTCTGACGGCTCATTGGTTTTCCTGTTTTCGTACCAAACATGAATTCTCCTGGTTCATTCATACAATGTTCAACAAGAGGAGTGATTTGTTCAGGAAAGAAAACAATCCTTTCTTTTCCACCCTTTCCGGTTACCTTTATCCAGTTTTCTTTCAGATTAATGTCTGTTTTTTTTAAGCCAGCGAGTTCTGAAATGCGCAGGCCTGTGGTGACAAGCAGTCCAAGAATTGTCAGATTTCTCTTGTTTATCTTATCTCGTTTTGAAACTTTCACGGAAATAACTTTATCGACATCCTGTTTTCCGATTATGGACGGTATTTTTCTTTCAATTTTCGGACTTTCAAACAGGTTAAGGATGGAAGGATTCACGAGCCCTTTGCTTACCAGATATCTGTAAAGTCCCCTGACAGCAGAGATGTTTCTTGCTATTGTCATCGATGAAAAATTTTTTCTTTTCAGGAAAATGGTAAAATCAAGAAGATTTTTTGCTTTGATGTATTTGTAAGAAATACGATTAACAGTTAAAAATTCGAAAAAATTTTTCATATCCTGTCTGTATGCCTGTAAGGTGTTTTGAGACAGATTTTTCTCTACAGACAGAAAAATTAAAAAATTTTCACCTATTTCGTTAAATTGTTTATATTCCATAGTGTCATGTAAAAACCAAAAATGGATTTGTTTCTATTTCATTGCCAATGGTTGTTTCGGGCCCGTGACCGGGTAGTACTATCATATTTTTATCAAGTTGTGAAATTTTATATAACGATTTGTATAGTAAACGTTCATTTCCACCAGGAATGTCTGTTCTCCCCACTCCACCGCAAAATAGCAGATCCCCTGAAAGAAGGAAATTTCCAAGTTTCAAGCACACACTTCCTGGAGTATGCCCAGGAGTATGTATCACAGAGAGAATAATTTTTTCTGTGACCTTAATCACCTGGCCATCCTCAAGAAAAAAGTCAGGAGAATCTGAAACATACCCATCTCCCAATAGTGTTGATAGGTTAAGTTCAGGGTTTTTTAAATACTCTTCATCGTTTTTATGTATTCCAAGCAGAACATGATTGTTCAGCAAGTTTTTAATATGATTTGCGCCAATGTGGTCATAATGTCCGTGGGTATTAATGATGTATCTGATATTGAGTTTTCTTTTTTCAATATGGGTTAAAATCGAATCTGCATCGGCACCCGGGTCAATCATTAACGTGCTGTTGTCATTATCATATATCAAGTAACAATTCGTCGCCATCTGGCCGACCGTAAGTTTTATAATCTTAACTTCAGAATTTAATAAGTTCATAACTTATGTTTTCATCATTTCAAGTACTTCATCTTCAGAAATAGTTGGGATACCGAGTTTTCTGGCTTTTTCCAGTTTTGACCCCGGGTTGTCACCCACAATAAGATAATCAGTCTCTTTTGAAATATTGTCTGAGACTCGTGCTCCATGTTTTTTTAATTCTGTTTTCATTTCTTCCCTTGAGAAGTTTTTAAGAGTGCCTGTAATTACGAATTTTTTTCCGGAAATTTTGCTTGATTTTTTTATGACCTGTGTTTGTTTTGGTGAAACACCGGCCTCTTTGAGTTTTTGGATAAGTGTCATATTGGCGGGATTATTAAAAAATTCTTTAATGCTTCGTGCGGCAACCTGTCCGATGTCTGGAATTTGTGCAAGTTGTTCCTCGGTTGCTTTTGCAATTTCGTCAATGTCTGAAAAATGTTCAGCCAGGATTTCACTTGCCCTTTCTCCGATGTGTCTGATTCCAAGTCCGTAAATAAATCCTGCTAATGGTACGTTCTTGCTTGCCTGAATATTGTCTACCAATTTTTTGCTGGATATCTCTCCCATTCTTTCTATCTGCTTGAGCTGCTGGGGCTGAAGAAAATAAAGGTCCGCGTAATCCTTAACAAGGCCAGTATCAACCAGTACATTGACAATTTTTTCTCCAAGTCCTTGAATATTCATAGCCCTTCTGCTTGCAAAATGAAGTATCCTTTCTTTAATTTGAGCCGGGCAACTAACATTTGGGCATCTATAAGCAACTTCATCTTCGTCTTTTACCACAGGATTATGGCATACAGGACATTCTTCTGGTGGATTGATAGGCTGTTGTTCTCCTGTGCGCGCTTCTTTGATAACCTTGACAACTTTTGGAATAATCTCTCCTGCCTTTTCCACAAACACGCGGTCCCCAATTTTCACATCCAATCTTTTAATTTCATCAAAGTTATGCAAGCTGGCTCTACTTACCATTGTTCCTGCAAGATGAACGGGTTCAAGAATTGCCACAGGTGTTAAAATTCCTGTTCTCCCTACCTGAACGATAACATCCTTGATCACTGTGGTTGCCTGTTCAGCCGGAAACTTGTAAGCCACCATCCATCTTGGACTTTTTGATGTACTTCCAAGGATTTCCTGGTCTCTGATATTGTTGACCTTTATCACGATGCCATCGATTGCATAATCCAGTTGATTTCTTTTTGATTCCCACTCATGACAGAATTCTATTACTTCATTAATCGTTTTTGCTAATTTTCTGTGTGGATTGACCGGAAATCCAAGATTTTTCAAAATATTCAGTGCCTCCTGCTGGGTTGAGGGATTCGTTTTCTGAAAGAAGCCAGCGTACGAAAAGAATCTCAGACGTCTTCTTGCCACCTCCTTCGGGTCAAGCAATTTTAATGAACCTGCAGCTGCATTTCTCGGATTTGCAAATGGTTCTTCACCAGCTTTTAATTTTTCTCTATTCAATCTTTCAAAATCAAATTTTGGCATGTAGACTTCACCTCTTACTTCAAATCTTTCATCATTTGCAACAATGAGAGGTATATCTCTTATGGTTTTGATGTTTTGTGTTATGTCATCTCCTTGAAATCCATCACCTCTTGTTGCACCTCTTACAAGAGTTTTGTTTTCATATATCAGAGATACTGCCACTCCATCAATTTTTAATTCAAGAAAATAGTCAACAGGCCTGCCAAGCAATTTTCTTATTCTTTTGTCAAACTCCTTTATTTCTTCATCGCTGTAAGTATTGTCAATACTCAACATCGGTATTTCGTGCCTGACTGTTTCAAATTGTTCAATGGGTTTTCCCCCTACCCTTCTGGTTGGTGAATCCTGTCTTGCTAAATCAGGATACTGTTGTTCAAGAAGAATAAGTTCGTGCATAAGTTTGTCATACTCTTGGTCGGTAATGACAGGATTATTTTCAATGTAATATTTTTCATCATAGTAATTGATAAGTTTGTAGAGTTCATCCATTCTTTTTTTAATTTTGTCCTTATCCATATTTTTCCTCCGTCTCAATTTGACGACTGCCTAATAAATGATACACTTTTTATGTATGATTTGAAAAGGGGTAAACATGGCTGAGAGGTATGAACTCGGGCAATTATTGATAATGAAGGGAGTGATTACACAGGAGCAACTTGACGAGGCTCTTGCCATTCAGAGGAAGACAAAAAAGTTTCTGGGAGAGATTCTTGTGGAAAACGGATACGTTTCACGAGAAGCTCTTCTTGAGTGTCTGACAGAGCAAAAAAGAGCTGACTTTATAAGATTATCAAGAGTAAAAGGTATTAAACCAGAGGTTGTAAAACTCATTCCTGAAATAATTGCGCGCAGATATACTGTTCTTGCCATTGCTCTTTCTGAAGATGTTCTTGTTGTTGCAATGAAGGATCCCACAGATATTGTTGCAATTGATACAATAAAAAGAATTACAGACCAAAAAATCAAGGTAGTTAAGGCCGATGAAAAAGAAATACTTGAAAGAATAGATAGATTTTACACCAATACCGGAGACCTTACCGAAACTATAGCGGCTCTTGAAGATGTCAAAGAGGCAACAGAAGAAGAAGTTGATGTCAATCAATTAAAAATCGCTGCTGAAGACGCACCCATTGTAAAATTTGTCAATACTATCTTTTTCCAGGCAGTTGAAAAAAGGGCGACTGATATACATCTTGAACCGACGGAGGATAGTGTGTCCCTCAGGTTCAGAATTGATGGGGTGTTACACCAGATGCAGGGGCCTCCAAAAACTTCTTATCCCGGGATTGTTACACGTCTCAAAATTATGGCTTCGCTTGACATAGGAGAAAGGAGATTACCCCAGGATGGACGTATCAGAATTCTTGTTGGCTCGAAAGAACTTGATATCAGAGTTTCAACGCTTCCAACGATTTTTGGAGAAAAAATTGTGATGCGTATACTTGATAGAGAAACAGTGCTTCTTGGAATGGAACAACTGGGTTTTGAACCAGAAGAATTGAAAATTTTTCAGGAAGCTCTTATGAAACCCTACGGGATGATTATTGTGACTGGTCCAACAGGTAGTGGAAAGACCACAACATTGTATGCGGGATTGAGTTACATCAACTCGCCTGATATCAACATAATCACGATTGAAGACCCGGTTGAATATGCAATTCCCGGGATTAATCAGGTCCAGGTGAAACCAAAGATCGGTTTGACTTTTCCTGCGGTACTGCGTACCATTCTCAGACAGGACCCTGACGTAATCATGGTGGGTGAAATAAGAGACCTCGAAACAGCGCAGATAGCAATCCAGGCGTCTTTAACCGGCCATCTTGTAATATCCACGCTTCACACAAATGATACAGTGTCTTCTATTACCCGTCTTTCCAATATGGGTGTTGAACCATATTTACTTGCTGATTCTTTGAACATTATCCTTGCGCAACGGCTGGTAAGAAAAATTTGCCCGAATTGCAAGGAAGAAGACCCTGAAGCAGAAGAATTTCTTAACAAGCATGGTATTTCCCTTGATAAGCATATTGTTCTCTACCGGGGCAGAGGTTGTGGTGATTGCGATAATAGTGGTTATCGTGGCAGAATTGCGATTTATGAGATTTTGAATATTTCAAAGCCCATCAGGAAAAAGATTGTTGAAAAAGCATCAGACGATGAAATCCGAGATCTTGCCAAACAGCAGGGTCTTGTTACATTAAGAGAAGCAGCAATTAAAAAGGCGATCACCGGAATTACTACAATTGGTGAAGCTCTTTCTTCAACCATTTCTCTGTAAGCCATGGCAAAATATTTTTATGTTGCAAGGGATTCGTCAGGAAAACGGCATCAGGGTATGGTGGAAGCTGATTCAAACTCTGCTGTGATGAATGTTTTAAGAAAGCAGCAACTTCTGCCTGTTGAAGTACGGCTTGTAAGCGAAAAAGGAAGCCTGGTCGCCATTACAGAAAAAAAACAGGTCAAACAGAGAGGAAAGGTTTCTCTTCCAGAAATGGCTTTGTTTTCAAGGCAACTATCCACAATGCTTGAGGCAGGAATTCCGATTCTTGATGCTGTCGGTGATCTTGCTTCTCAGACGCCGAACAGGTTTTTTTCTTCTGTTCTTTCAGTTATAGCCAGCAATATTAGAGAAGGAACCAGTTTTTCTCAGGCGCTTTCAAAGTATCCAAAGGTTTTCAGTCCATTGTATGTGGCTCTCGTGGTTTCAGGTGAAGAAAGCGGTAATCTTGTAGAGGTTTTGAAAGACCTTTCATCAGAACTTGAAGATCAGCTGACCCTTTTGAGAAAGGTTCGTCAGGCAGTTAGTTATCCAGCTGTGATACTGGTATTTTTTGTAGCAGTGGTTGCATTTGTTTTCTTATATCTTGTGCCAAAGTTTCAGGAAATTTTTGAAAGTTTTGGCGCGCAATTACCACTGTTTACAAGGGTTATCTTGCAGATAAGTAGGTTTTCACTGAAGTTTTTTCCTTTTTTGTTGGTTGGACTGATTTTACTTGGGATTTTTCTTTCCTGGTACAGCAGGACAAAATCTGGCAGCAGAAAAATCGATGGTCTAAAATTGCGGCTGCCGGTTTTTGGAGATCTTTTTCTCAAAGTTGCTTTAGCACGATTTTCCCGTTCGCTTGCGACTCTTCTTCAGGGAGGAGTCAGTATTGTTTCAGCCCTTGATATTGTTGCCAGAACAGCTGGCAATACAATCCTGGAGGATTACATCATCAGAATCAGGCAGGGTGTCATAAAGGGCGAATTGCTGGGTGACGAAATGAAAAAATACAGATTGTTTCCAGCAATGATGGTAAGGATGGTAAGAGTTGGTGAAGAAACAGGAAGAACCGATGATATGCTAACCAGGGTTTCAAAATTTTTCAGAGACGAGGTTGATGTAACCCTAAACATACTTTCATCAATACTTGAGCCAGTGTTGATTATCGGTCTGGGTGTGATTGTTGGTACGGTTGTGCTTGCTATTTATCTTCCAATTTTCAAACTTGCAGCTACTGTTCGTTGAGAATCTTTTTCAATTCCTGTGGTAATGGATAACCAAGTTTCATAGCATGCATAATATCTTTTGTTGCGGATTTTTTGTCTCCTCTGGCGAGCAATGCGACTGCTCTATAAAAATATAATTCTCCTTTTGCAGGATAGATTTCAATTGCAGCAGAAAAGTCTTGAATAGCCATGTCAATGTTTTTGTTGATCAAAAAGGCGATACCACGATTTTTTAATGCATCAACATACCTGGGATTTAATCTCAATGCTTTGTCAAAATCCCTAAAGGCAGAGTCCCATTTATTAAGGGATGAATACAATACCGCGCGATTATTGTAGGTAGTTGGATAATCAGGTTTCAATTCAATGGCTTTATTAAAATCCGAAAGTGCATGTTGGTAGTTTTTTATGGACGCAAAAAGAATTCCTCTGTTATTATATGCCTCAACATACCAGGGATTAATTTTTATTGCCATTGTGTAATCACTGAGAGCGTTTTTAATATCACCCTTTTCTGCATAGGCGAGACCGCGATTCAGATATGGTCTTGCCTTGTTTGGGGATTTACTGACCGTATCATTCCAGAGGGTCAAGGCGTCCTTCCACACATTATTTCTTTGATATGTGAGAATGCCATAGAAGCATAAAAATAATATCAAAAATGTTGTTGCAACAGACCTTTTTCTTGCAATATTATAAAGGAAAGATGGCAGGAAAAGAGCAAAACCTATTAAAGGGAAATATAATCTGTGTTCTACAACAAGATCTGGTTTTGGAATAATACTTGACTGCGGCAACAGAGATATAATGTAAATGGCAAGTGAAAAAGACAGGATTCTGTTTTTCTTGAAAAGCAAGAGACAGAGAAGCGCGACTGTAAGCATCAACATGAAACCTGCGATGGTCGCGGGTGGCGAAAGGATGGATTTTGAAATGTTAATATCATAATCAAGATTTTGTTTCAAAGGCAGAAAAATCAGTTTGAAGTATATTAAGAATGCCTGTCCCTGAGTAAGAAAATAGTCCTTGCGTGTAATAATTTCACTGGGTGGTCCTTGCATTGAACTTACTGATTGTAGTTCGGAAATATTTATTCCATGAGCAAGTAACAGCGTTGCCGGGATGATAGAAAATAAGAAAACTGAATAAAGGATAACCTTCCATGTTTTTATTATGCAGTTTAATCTGTTTCTGAACCAGAAAAAATATATTAAGATAAGAAATGGAAAAATTATCGCAATTTCTTTTGTGAACATGCCTGAAATTGCGAAAACAGAACACATCACAAGCCAGACCCATCTGTTTTTTTCACATTCCATTACCTTAATCCAGCACAGGAAACCAGAAAGGATAAAAAATGTTGCAAGACAGGTATGGCGTTGGTAGATATAGGTGACTGCCTGAGTTTGTACAGGATGCAGAACAAATATTAAGGATGAAAAAAGGGCAACAACCATTGCCATATTATTTTTAAACATGCCAGAAAAGATTTTTTTTGCGATTCGCCATACGAGAAGACCGCAGCCGATATGAATGAGTAAATTAACAATGTGGTAACCTGTAACATGGAAATTGTGAATTTTGTAGTCAATGGCAAAAGTTAAATAAGTGATAAATCTTGTTGGCCAGTATGTGAATAGCTCACTGATTTTTTCAAGATGCAGAATTCTCCAGTTGTTTGTAATACATGCAATGTCATCAAATTGAAATGGGACAGAAAAAGTATTTGAATAAACAAGGAATGTAGAAAAAATAATTATAATCGTCGAAACTAACCAGTAAAATCTATATTTATTAGAAGCCATTTTTGATTTTTGAATAGTTTATCACAGAATTTAAATTTTGATAATGAATTTGACAATAATGATTTAGATGAAGTAGAATTTATTTAACAATAGAAAGGGGGTGATTTAAGTGAGGAAATCAAAAAATTCAAGAAAGGGGTTTACTCTCATTGAGTTGATGGTGGTAGTGATTATCGTTGGAATTCTGGCTGCTGTTGCGATTCCTATTTACAGAAGTAACATTAAAAAGGCAGCAGCATCAGAAGGCGCGGCACTTCTTGGTGCAGTGCTTACTGCACAGAAGGTTTATTACGCGGAAAACAACACATATACAAGTAACAAATCAGACCTCAATGTTGAAACTACAGGTAATAAATATTTCACTGACTATACATTGAGTGGAGTTTCTGCCACAGGATTTACTGCAACAACGACTGGAACTGGAACAGCAGCAGGTGTGACAGTGACAATGACCTATACCAATGCTGGTGGAGCCACAATCAGTTATTCCGGTCTGTAATGATTATACTTTTTCAGGAGGTGGGTATGAGACAGAAAAGACTTAATAAAAAGGGATTTACACTTGTGGAATTGATGGTCGTTGTGATCATTGTTGGAATTCTTGCATCAGTGGCAGTCCCTATATACAGAGCAAACATTAAAAAGGCAATGGCATCAGAGGGTGCTGCACTTCTGGGTTCTGTTCTCACTGCCCAGAGAATTTATTATGCTGAGTATAATACTTACACAAGTAATAAGGCAGAACTCGGGATTGAAACTACAGGTAATAAATATTTCACTGACTATACATTGAGTGGAGTTTCTGCCACAGGATTTACAGCCACAACTCAAGGAACTGGTGCTGCTTCTGGTGTCACGGTGACAATGACCTATACCAATGCTGGTGGAGCCACAATCAGTTATTCTGGATTGTAAGGCGGAGGGCTAGCAGGTTAATATGAATGTTTGCCTCGGACTGGACATCGGGTCGCATTACATTAAAATGGTTGAGGGTTATGCGAGGAAGGGAAAGTTTTTTATAAAAACAGCAGGTATAATCCGCAACCCCTTGCCACATACTCATATTAATCTGAATGAAAATAGCCAGAAGCAGTTTTCTGGCTTTTTGAAGGAATTCTTAAAAACAATTGGTATTAAAAAAAAAGAAACCGTTTGCGTCATCAGCGGTAATGGTTTAATCATTCATTATTTTGATATTCCAGACATCCCGCCGGAAGAGATCAAAAGTGCTGTGGAACTTGAAGTTCTTCAGGTAATTCCTGGTGGAGTAGAAAAGATTGAATATGACTACACTGTTTTGCCTTCCAGGTCAGGAAAACGGACCGTAATGCTTGTGGGTCTTCCCAAGCCAAGATGTGACTTTTTTGTTAATACACTTCTAATGAGTGGTTTAAGACCAGTCATTATGGATGTAGGTGGACTTGCCCTTGTAAATTGTTATAAAACTTTGAGTAATAATTCCTATAAAGGTGTTGCGATTATTGATGTGGGAGCAAGTCATACAGTGCTCGCAATCGTTGAAAAAGATGGATTTGTTTTTATCAGGGACATTGATTTTGGTGGCGACAATATTAATTCTGAAATCAGTAAATTAAAAAAAATTTCTGTGTCAGAGGCAGAACAGTTCAAGAAAAATCCAGATTTTCAGCAGGATGTTGAAAAAATTTTAAAAAGCGCTGCGACTGATGCTTTGCAAGAAATACTAACTTCCATCAATTATTTTGAAACAAGAACACAGGAAAAGATAGAAAAATTTTTGCTGACAGGCGGCTCAAGCTTACTCCCGGGTTTTGTAAAAATTGTAGAAGAAAATCTTGGAATTCCAGGTGACATCTGGAAACCAATGGAAGGATTATATCAGTATTGCAAAACAGACCAGCCCAGGTATCTTGAAGTATGTTTCAGCCAGACGCTGGGACTTGTGGCAAGGAAACTGATATGATAGAAATAAACCTATTGAAAAAGCGGCAGCAACAGTATTATCAGAGGGTCTTTTTGATAAGAGTGATTTTAATCTACATTATTGGTTTTGTGTGTGTTTTGATACTTGCGGGGGTTTCATTTCTGTCAAACAGGATTGCGATTAAATCAATACTGACAAGTATTGAACAATACAACCAGAAGATCAAAAGCGAATATGGCATAGTCCAGGAACTTGAAAAATATAAAAATCAGATGGATGAAATCGCAAAAAAATTATTTCTTGTTCAGGAAGAATACAATAAAAGAATAAACTGGGGAAAAAAATTTCAAATAGTTATCAAATCCCTGCCAAAAAACATATGGCTGGGAAAAATCTCACTCAATCAGATAGGGAATAATGATTCAAAAATTCTTGTGATTGAAGGATATATTAATTCCGGGATGTCAAATACCAGTAAATATTTGACGGAATTTATGAATAATATGAAAAACAATGCTGGTTCTGAGTTTTCAAAGATTTCTCTTACAGAAATTAAAAATGCAGGTAAGTCGCCGAAAGAACAATTTACAACCTTTCGTATGGAATGTAGGTTAAAATGAAAAACCAGGCGTCAACCATAAGAACACATCTTATTATCATGGTGATCCTTTATGGATGTACGTGGTTTGTGATCAATGATATTGTTATAAAGCAGCAACAGAGAATTTTGCAGCAATACAGTGAGGAAAAAGCATCGCTTGAATACGATTACATGAAATTGAGAAACTATCCTGATTACATGATCACAATCAAAAAAACTATGGATGAGGCAACAAATAAACTTAATCGTTTTTTCTGGATCAATAATGGTTATGACCCAAATTTAATGGTTTTTCAACATATTTCTTCAATTGCAGAAAAATTTAACTTACAGATTACAGGTTTTCAGCCAGCAGAAAAAGCCGATGATAAATATTATACATGGAATGTGTCTTTTAGCGATAATTTCCCGAATATTCTAAAACTGATTAATAGTTTAGAATCTTCGCAAAAATTTCTTAGAATAGATTCTGTTGAAATAACAAGTTTGGAAGATGGAATATCAGTGAATTTAACGATTTCTGGTATCAAAAAACTGGAGTGAAATATGGATAAAAAAAATAAGAAAAGTCTCATACTACTTCTGGTACTTTTATTAATTTTCGTTTTTACCCTGGTGCGTGCATTGAAGCCAGTCAAGCCGAAAACAATAGTAGTTTCATCTCCTGGAGAAGGTATAACAACTGTACGACAGGAGAATTCTTCATCTAAAGAAAACAGAATATTGAGCTTTCAGGAAATGGATCAGTCGATTAGTAAGGTACAGTCTCTTGTGAAATCTATTGATCAGCAGGATCAACAGGTTTCAACTTCTGCATCTTATAGGGATCCTTTTTTGAAACCAGGAGCAAAACAAACACTTGCTGGTACCAGACCTTCAGAATATACAAGTATTCTTGTTCAGGAAATTCCTGCACCAGATTTTAAAATTTCCGGGATTGTGTATGACAAAGAAAAACCGATGGTGATTCTTGATGACGAAATCAAGGCAGAAAAAGAAACAAAATCAGGCTACACAGTGGAAAAAATATTGCCAGACAGAGTGATTTTGAAATATAAGGATAAACAATTTGTTCTTTATGTGAATAATGGTAAAAATGTCGAAGGTACTGAATTAAAGATGACTGATATTGCTGATGATACAGAAATTTCTATGGTTGCTCAGAAAGGCAGTGATGTTATTGAGAAAAAGAATAAAATCACAGAGATGAGTGCAAATCTTTCAGAAGATACCTCTATTCTTAAAGAAAGCAGAATCAGTACAACCTCTTTTGATGAAGAAAGCAGAAAAGAAAAAATCTTTACTGTTCAGGTTGCTTCATTTTCAGAAAACAAAAAGGAAATCGCGATTAACCTTGCCAGAAAACTTGTTTCTGATGGCTACATGGAAGTGCGCGTTGAAAAAATTAATGGAATGTATACAGTAAGGATAGGCAAATCCGATAAAATAGATGGTTTAATTCCTTTATATGAACAGATGAAGGAATATTCAGAAACAAGTTTTGTAAGAAAGGCTTTTTATATTGAGGAAAGAATAATTTTTCCTCCAGAAGATAAAGTCAATATGAACATGTGAGGTTAAAATGAAAACGATAAAGATTACGATTGCCATTTTGATTTTTTGTGTTGTTTTTTGTTTTGCATCTCAGAAGATAGAATCATTAACATTTAATCAGACAAAACTATCCCTTGTTTGCGAAATTTTGAGCAAAAAAACAGGCATAAAACTTATCCCGGAATCAGACATTGCGGATAAGCCCATCACAGCATATCTTGAAAATATTTCTGCGGATCAGGCAATTGAAAGTATTCTTGCTGCCAATGGCCTGTATCGTGAAAAATTGTCTGATGCTGATGTTTATATCGTGTATTCAGAACAAAAAAAGTTTTCGCCGCAAAAACCAGTAAGCGCTTGTTTTCAACTCAAAAATGCCTTTGCTTCTGACATTGCCACTGAATTGAAAAACATTGGTTTTGAGAAAAGTATCACTGTGGATAATCGGACAAACACACTTGTTGTAAAAGATACTCCAGCAAATGTCGAAATTATTAAAGCAATTGTTGAAAATCTTGATGTTGAGCATAAAAACCTGCCAGTAAAAACCACTGTATATTCTTTGAAGTATGTGCGAGCAGGAGACATCTGGCCTGTGGTTCTCTCGGTGATTAAGAAAAATAAGGGTGATAAGGATACTCAGTCAAAGGCAGAAATTACAATTGGTACAAATACAAAAGAAACAGGAGACCTTGGAACAGCGTCTGCTGGAGTAAGTGCAGGTACTTCTGGAACAACAGGCACCACTACTTCTGGTACCACAGCTACTACAGCTGGTACTTCAGGTACCTACCCTACTCTTACAGGACAGAAAGAAAAGAATGTTAGTGGCAAGGTTCAGATTTCTACGGATATTTCAGCGGGTTTTTCTGTGCTTCCTGATGAAAGGACAAATAGTTTAATTCTTGTTGGAACACAGGATTTTCTTGATGAGGTAACATCCATTATTTCTTCACTTGATACACCTGCTCCTCAGGTTTCAATTGAGGCAATGATAGTAGAATTAACAGAAGATGCCACGAAAAATTTAGGAATAACATGGACAGATAATTCTGGCAATCTTGCAACTATTACAGGCACATTGACAACATCTATTCCTGGATGGGATACCAGGGGAACAATAACATGGTCAAATCTCGTGGTAAACATCAAGGCACTTCAAACAAAAGGAGAAGCCAATATCCTTGCAAATCCCAGGGTGACAACATTAAATGGAACTCCAGCAACCATTCGTATTACAAGCAATATTCCTGTTGCTCCAAAGGTTACAACAACCAGTACAGGTGGAACAGGTACTACTGTAACAGAGTATGAATACCGGGATATCGGTATTATTCTTGTCGCAGTGCCGTATGTTGGAAATGACAATACAGTAACAATGGAAGTAATGCCAAAAGTGATTTCAGCGAAACAATCAGCATTTTTCAAGGATGCAGTGGAAACATCAGAAAGGTCAACTCTGACAAAGGTTAATGTAAAAAACGGTGAAACGATTGTCATTGGAGGTCTTTTGAGTACAGAAAATATTAAGGGGGATAGTAAAGTGCCTATTTTAGGAAATGTTTTTCCATTTTTATTCAGCAACAAAACCAGGCAGATGAAAAAGACAGATTTGGTGATATTCCTTACTCCACGCATTATTACAGTACAGCTTAGTAAAAAAATCGCAGAGGAAGAAAAATCTCGTACAGGCGTTGATAAAGGTGAGCAATGAAAAAAAACTTTTATACGACGGGTTTTACGATTATTGAATTTCTTCTTGCTTTTGTAATCATCGCAATTGCTCTGATAGGAACATCTGCCTTTTATTTTGCCAGCAGCAGAAATCTTCACCAGTCTGATATTACACGGCTTTCGATGTGGTGCGCGATTGAAAAAATGGAGATGGTAAAATCTATTGATTATTCGCAAATTCAAAACGGTGTTGAGAATGTGAATATTGGAAACATTCAGGCGCAAAGGATTACAAATGTTGTGCCTGACCAAATATTGCCATTAAAAACCGTAACAGTGAAAATTCAGACACTGGATGGTAAAGAAATTGTAAGTATTTCAACAATGATTGCGCAACCATGAAAATTATTAAAACAAAAGGTCTTGGGCTTATTGAATTAATGGTGGTTTTTATCCTTGGTTCTCTTGCGATATTTGCGTCAAGCAGTATTCTTATAGAGTCTTATAAGGAATGGAAAAGAAGCAATGAAAATGCATCCTTACAGGCGGATTTTGACCTGGCATGTCATATGATAAAAAGTATTATTGAAGAGGCAGATAAATTAGAAGTCAATGAAGATGGAACCAGTATCACTGCAAGTTATCAGCCATACTGGGTTCAGCAATTTTATCCAGATCCACAGAATTCATCTATACTTTTATGGAAAAATCTTAAAACCAATGAAGTACAAAAAATAATTACAACACTTAAAGCCATCACTTTTAATGTTCAAGATGACCTTGTAGTAGTGAACATTGAAGTTGGCAAAGGAACAAGGTTGATTGCGGGTTCTTTTTCTGTTTATAAGAGGAATTCATAGATGAAAAAAGGATATATTTTGCCTATGGCAATAATTTTTGTAGTGGTATCACTGATTATGGGAATGGGAATTTTGTATCTGGGCGGCACAGAACAGATTGCAGCAATGAAGAGGTACCATAAAGAAAAGGCATTTTACATTGCAGAGGCAGGCGTAAACTGGGCATTTGCAAATAAAAGAGCAAATGAATCATGGCATCCAGGAACAAATCCTGTAAGTTTTGGAAACGGTACATTTGTTGTATCTGAGTCGATTCAGGGAGAAACAATAATTTTTGAATCCACAGGAAGGTATGGTAGCCAGGAAGCAAGGGTTTCAATTACAACGTATCGCGCTATGGGTTCAGGTGGTGCGGGTGGTTCTTTTGGACAGGGATTATTTGGTCATCAGTCAGTAACCATATATAATAATGCTTACACAGATGGCTATGATTCACGGCTTGGTCCATACGGACCTTCTAACAGAGGAAATTATGGGGACACAGGAAGTAAAGGTTCAATTTACCTTGCAAATAATGCTCATATTTATGGAACTGCAATGGTTGAAGATGGTCCACAATATTTGTATCTGGGAAACAATGCTACTGTGTCAGACAGTGATTTATATCATGATTTCGATGACCCACTTAACAATTTACCAGATGTTATTGTGCCATCGGATTTAATGAATTTACCATATCCTGTTCAGGGAGATCCAAGAATTACTGGTAACTACACAATTTCAAATGGCAAACTGACTGTCAACAATAACAATATTATCGCCATCTCTGGTGGTGATTTCAGATTTAAAAGTATTACCCTGAACAATAATTCCATTATGTATATTAAAGGTAATTCAAGGTTTTATATTGAATCGGCACTGACTCTTTCCAACAATACAAAAGTCATTATTCAAAACAATAGTGTAGTTATCTGGTATTTAGGTAGTCAGGGCACTTCGTTTACTCCAACTCTTGCAAATAATTCTGTGATTAATAATACATCACAAACAACAGGAAATTTAAGGATTTATGTGGCAAGTTCCACCAATTTAACGCTTGCAAATAATGCGCAGGCATTTAACGGCGTACTTTATGCTCCAACTTCAAACATTACTCTTGCTAACAACAGTCAATTTTTTGGTGGCATTGTTGCAAAAAATTTAACACTGGTAAACAATGCAGCGGTTCATTACGATGTTGCTCTTCGGGATGCAGATTTTCCTGAAGATCCTGGGAGAGGCTCTGGTCCTGGAACAAGAATTATTGTTCGATGGACAAAACCTGACTGGTCAGCAAGATTACACTGATAATTATTTTCAGAAATAGCAGAGGTAATTCATGTATGATTTTGTATTATTTTCGCCTGGCTCAAAATATAATAGAGAAAACAGGAAGTGGCAGGGAATTCCTGGAATTACAATCACTCCTGATGGGACTTTGTGGGCAACATGGTACAGTGGCGGAGATGGAGAAGGTCCTCAGAATTATGTGATTGTTGTCAATAGTAAAGATAAAGGCATCAGCTGGAGTGACCCAGTGATTGTGATTGACCCGTTTGGTGAAATACGCGCCTTTGACCCATGTTTGTGGACAGATCCCTATGGGAAAATCTGGTTATTCTGGGCGATGAGTGAAAACTGGTGGGATGGCAAGGCAGGTGTCTGGACAATAACTGGTGAAAAAGTCGGCACTGAAATTATATGGAGTAATCCGCGAAAAATTGCAGATGGGATTATGATGAACAAACCAGTAATTTTGACAACCGGCGAATGGCTATTTCCTGTAGCAGTGTGGAATAGAGAACCTTTTTTATCAGAAATGAAGGATTTAAGATTCTCAAATGTTTATATCTCAAAAGATAATGGAAAAACCATTAAATTGATTGGCAGTGCAGATGTTCCTGATAGGACATGTGATGAACATATGATAGTGGAATTGAAAAATGGTGTTTTGTGGATGCTTGTAAGAACATCTTATGGGATAGGCGAAAGTTATTCTTATGATAGAGGAAGAACATGGGCAAAGGGATGTCCTTCTAAAATTGCTGGTCCTGGTTCAAGGTTTCATATCAGAAGATTAAATTCTGGAAACTTGCTATTGATAAACCACTATGGCTTCAAGGATAAAATTCGTTCTCACCTGACTGCCATGCTTTCTGAAGATGAGGGAAAGACATGGTGCTATCAGCTTCTTCTTGATGAAAGAGAAAATGTTTCATATCCTGATGCGATTGAGACAGAAGATGGGAAAATTTTTATCATATACGATTATGACCGTTATGGAAAGAAAGAAATTTTGATGGCAGTCATTACAGAACAGGATATCAAATCAGGAAAAATTGTCATGCCTGATTCAAAATTAAAAGTACCTGTTGACAGATAATGGAACACATACTTTCTTTTCTCGCAAACATCATAGTAACAATCATTGAAAAAAGTGGCTATCTAGGAGTTTTTATACTGATGACGCTGGAATCAGCACTGATTCCAATTCCCTCAGAAATTACAATGCCATTTGCAGGATACCTTGTTTCAATCAATAAAATGAATCTTCATATTCTTTCATTTGTTGGCGCACTGGCAAATCTTGTTGGTTCAATTGCTGCATATTTTCTTGGTTTCTGGCTTGAAGATCGTTTGATACGGCAATGGATAAAAAGGCGTGGAAAATTTCTCTTAATTTCAGAAGACGATTACGACAGAGCGGAAAGATGGTTTAGAAAATTTGGAGATCCTGTTGTTTTCTTTTCACGGTTAACACCTGGTGTCAGGACATTTATCTCACTTCCTGCTGGTGTTGCAAAAACAAATTTCATCAATTTCTGCATATTGACCTTTATCGGTTCAATGATATGGGCGTATTTTCTTTCCTATATTGGCTTTTTCTTTGGTAAAAACTGGTCACGCATTGAAATTTATTACAGGAAATACGAGTATCTGATTTTCTTTTTGTTTGTTTTACTGATTTTCTGGTTTATCCTCAATAAAATGAAAAAGAAAAAATCCTGATCATTCCCAGCCTTCTTTTCCTTTCAATGGCACAAACTGGCATCCTCCATGATTTTCTCTTATCAATTTGCCTTTTTTCTTTATGCCGCGAATCAATTCCTGTGAATACAACGTTCCCACAGGAATAATAATTCTTCCACCTTCATCAAGTTGTTCAATCAAAGATTTTGGAATGTCAGGCGCGCCTGCTGTGACGATGATAATTTTATATGGAGCAAATTCCTTTAATCCTAATGTGCCATCTCCAACAATAATATGCGCCTGATAGCCAAGTTTTGTAAGGGTTTTCTGCGCTCTTTCTGCCAGTTCTGGAATTCTTTCAATTGAGAAAACATTACAACCAAGTTCACACAATATTGCTGTTTGATATCCTGAACCAGTGCCTATTTCAAGAACCCTGTCACCTTTTTCTGGCTCTGCAAGCTCTGTCATAATTGCAACCATGTATGGCTGACTTATCGTTTGATAATAATCAATAGGCAGGGGACAATCGTCATAGGCAGAGGACCTGAATTGTTCAAGAACGAATTCCTCGCGCGGGACTTTAAGAAAGGCAGAGAGCACCCGCTCATTTCTTATGCCTCTCGCACGGATTTGATGTTCCACCATTAATTTTCTTAATCTTTCATATTCTGAATTTTCTTCCATGGCACACGCATATTTTCAAAAGCATCAAGAAAAAGTTTATTGTGTCTCTTAACGGTTTGATTTTACTCTTTTCACTCTGGTAAATTGTGCTGACAGGGATTGAACTGACTTTTACTCCTTTCCAGCAAGTCCTTAGAAGTATCTCGGTTTCTGTTTCAAAGTGCTCTGTAATAATTGGCATATTTTCCAGAACCTTTTTTCTGATTGCCCTGAACCCATTCTGGGTATCTGGTATCCATTGAAAGCAAAGAATTGAAATCAAAATTGACATGGAAAGATTCGTTAATTTTCTAATTGTAGGCATACTGCTACCGAAGATTTTTCTTCTGCCGATAATAATTCCGGCCCTTTTATTTTTTTCAAGGACTTTAATGAAAAGACCCAAATCAGAAACAGGATGCTGACCATCGCCATCCATCGTGATGATGGTATCGTATGGAAGTTGTTTGAAGTGTTGAAAGCCTGTTTTTAATGCTGCGCCTTTGCCTTTGCATACAGGATGCCTGATTACAAAAGCACCATGTTGTTTTGCAATATTTCCAGTATCATCGCTTGAACCATCGTCAACGACACAGACATAATCAATGACCTTCAGGACTTCATCAACCAGTTTGCCAATGTTTCTGGCTTCATTGTGCGCTGGAATCAGCACTGCGATCCTTTCTTTGTTCATCCTGAGTCCCTAATCAATGATTTTACTCTGGATACAATGTTCCAGATACTCTTTAATTTTTGCATATTTATCTTGCAGATACAATCTGTTACTTAAAATTCTTTCTGCTTCTTTTCTGGATTCATTGAGAATTTCAATGTCAGTCACGATGTTACCTATTTTCAAGGGCAATACTCCGTGCTGACGAACTCCAAGCAGGTCTCCGGGGCCTCTCAAAGAGAGATCTATTTCAGCCAGTTTCAGTCCGTTTTCAATTTCAAGAAATGATTCAAGCCTGCCAATAGATTCCGGGTCATCAGTATGGTGAATCAAAATACAATATCCTATTTCGCCACTTCGGCCTACCCTGCCCCGCATTTGATGTAATTGAGATAATCCAAACTTTTCTGCCTGATCAATAATGATGAAATTTGCGTCAGGAACATCAATGCCGACTTCAATAACGGTCGTAGAAACAATGATACGAATCTTTTTTTCTTTGAAATGTTCAATAATTGAGGACTTTTCGTGACCTGGCAATCTTCCGTGAAGTAATGCGACATACCTCGGTTCAACGATCTGACAAATTTTATTAAAATGGTAGGTAACTGAAGATTCTTCTATGGCTGTAATAGTGGGTGCGACAAAATATCCCTGTTTTCCATCGTACACCTGTTTTTTTATAAATTCATACACCTTTTCAGTTTCTTCGTTCTTAAAAAGATAACTGACAATTTTTCTGCTTCCTTTTGGCAACTGTCCAATTGTTGACATATCCACATTACCGTAAAAAGCAAGAGCTACGCTTCTTGGAATTGGTGTTGCGCTCATTGCGAGATAGTGAATTCTGCTTCCCTTTTTCTGTAGCAGGTTCCTCTGTTCAACTCCAAATTTGTGTTGCTCATCAACGACAATTGCCTTCAATTCTGGATATACGATTTTTTCGTTCAAAAGTGCGTGAGTTCCGAATACCACCCGGATTTGTTTTTTTTCTATTTTTTCTCGTATTTCTTTTTTCATCTTTTCAGGAAGACTTCCTGTTAAGAGGCCGCTTTCAATTCCACACGAAAGAAAAAATGGATTCCAGTTCAGATAGTGTTGCTCTGCCAGAATTTCTGTAGGAGCAAGAAAGACACCCTGACCGCCGTTTTTTGAAAAAAGCCAGAGAAAAAATATCGCAACCACTGTTTTCCCTGAGCCCACTTCTCCCTGTAAAAGGCGGTTGATAATTTTACCCTTATTGAGGTCGTCTAATATCTCTTCCATTGCCTTTGCCTGGTCTTTTGTAATTTGAAACGGAAGCATTTTTTCAAAGTTATGAACTAATGAACTTATGAATTTATAACCATTGATCATTTGGGGGTGTCCGGTGGCTATGATTTTTTTATAAATCAGCCCAATCTGTAATCTGAAAAACTCATCAAAAATTAGATGACGTCGAGCTCTTTCAAGATTTATCTGATTTTCTGGAAAATGGATGTTTACAAGCGCGTGCTTCATGCTTGATAGTTTCAGTCGGATTCTATCTTCCAGCGGAAGAATATCCTGCGGGAATTGTTGTATATTTTTGAAAATGTATCGTATGCATTTTCTCAAAAAGTTCTGTGTTAAGCCGGAGACAATTGAATACACAGGAAGAATATAGTCAGGTCTTTTTTTTGTTTCAAGAATTTCAAACAGTGGATTGCTGATTTGGAGATTTTCTTTATAAATATCGATTTTCCCATAAACAAATACCTTTGTCCCTGGTTTCAGGGTGTCTAAAATATAATTTTGGTTAAAGAAAATTAGAAAAATGACGCCTGTCCCATCGGATATTGCAATCTTTATGAGAGAAAGTTTTCTGATTCTTTTTTCTTCTGCGGCAATGACATCCCCTTTTACTGAAACAATTTCGCCAGGAATTACTTCGCTGATCTTTTTAATCTGTCTTCTATCAAGATATTTGCGGGGAAAATGGAACAAAAGGTCTTTTACTGTCATGATGCCCATTTTGTGAAAACATTCTGTTTTCTGAGGACCTACTCCTGGAATCATTTTAATGGAAGTTTCAGGTGTCAGCATATTCACCGAAGTGGCAATTCCATCTGTTCCTGCGAGATAGAGATAAGTTTATAAAATTTCAGTACCCTTAACAGGTCGCAGATCGGCGAAGAATAAACCTTTCTCGGCTCAATTTTATTGATGACTCCTGTAAGAATTACCGGAATGGTAATCAGATGATGGATTCCTGTGCTCTGGAGTTTTTCCAGCACTTTCTGTTTTAAATCAATATGAGCCGGCAATTGGGGGATGACCAGAATTTTTTTGAAATTTTCTCCCCTGAACCATTCCAGAAGTTTCTTCTCCTGATTTTCTTTAGCGAACTCGAGAATTTCAGGAAATGTTTCGAGAACCCTTGTTGTGATTTTGCATGTGTGCCATGCAATTGGTTTAACGATTGCAGTATAGATGTGTTCAGCAGTTGTTTCACCAAGTATAAAGCCTGTGTCTGAATGATCTTCAGCTTTTGTTTTTTTAATTAGGACAAGATTTCCATCTCTTGCGGTAAAATATTTCCTTTGTTGAAAAAATTCTTCCACCAGTTCCAGAATTACTTCACTCATGGTCAGGGAATAAAGTAAAGCGAAAGAAAATAACTGCCCTTATATACCATAGCAATAATGGCACCTATTGCCAGATAAGGGCCAAATGGAACATAATCGTCCCATTTTTTCTTTTTTGAGTATATCAGTGCGACACTTATCACAGTGCCAAGGATTGAACCAAAGAAAATGGATAAAAATACTCCCTTCCAACCAAGAAATGCTCCGATTGCTGCAAGGAGTTTAAGGTCCCCACCTCCCATGGCTTCTTTTTTCCATATGATTTTGCCGATGATCGCAAGAAATGCTACAAGCAGTGCTCCTGTTATTATCCCGGTAATGCTATAGAATGCCCTTATTGCCATAGACCAATTTCCGCTTTGAGGAAAAAAGAAATTCTCACACAACAAAGCACCTATCAATCCCAAAGGTATGAGAGGAAGAACAATAACATCCGGCACAAGAAAGGTTTCAAAGTCAATGCCACTTATGATGACAAGTCCGAGTGTAAAAATGAAGTAAAACAAAAAAACGCATGGAAAATTTGCCATCCAGAATTTTTGGTAAAGCAAAAGAGTTAAAAGTCCCATAGCAAGTTCAACGATAGGATATCTTTGGGAAATGGATTTTTTACAATAGTGACATTTACCTTGCAGGATAATATAACTCAGAATGGGGATATTATAGTACCACGGTATTGAATGACGGCACTTAGGACAGAAAGAACTAGGGAAAAGGATTGATTTATTTCTTGGTAATCTGTAAATGCAAACATTTGCAAAACTTCCAAAGCATGCGCCAATCAAAAAAACAAGAAGTTCTTTCATGGCATTAAAAGTTTTTGACCAATCGTAACGTTATCAGTTTTCATTTTGTTTGCTTCTTTTATTTTCTGTGTCGTCGTATTATATTTTTTTGCGATAGAGGAAAGTGTATCGCCCTTTTTGACAGTATAATAGGTTTTCTCGCCGGACTCTTTGACCTGGGAGGAACCTGCATTTTTTCTGGATTCCACTATTTTCAACATTTGTTTAAGAGCAAAAATTTCACTTTCCTGTCTTGTGATTTCGCTAACAAGGACCTGTTGCATTTCCTCTATTTGCTGGTAAATCTCTTTCTTCGTATTTTCAAATTCTTCTTTTTGAATATAATTTTTTGTGTTTAAGGCGTCCATTGCTGTGGCAATCTGTTGCATTGAGGTTTTTATACCCAGAAGGTCTTTCTGATAATTGACCATTGAATCTGTCAGAGAAACAGAAGTCTTTATCAGATCGTTTTGAAATTTCATCAATGTTTCAATGTCCTGAGCGAATTGATTATTTTTTTCTTCCTGATTTTTTCTGAAGAGTTCAAATTCTTTTCTCTGGTTTTGCATAGAGTCATCAAATGCAATTTTTAAATCATTAACCTGGGTTTTGAAATCTTCTGCCAGTTTGAGCAAGGATGCC
>JBMFLH010000024.1:0-25823 GCA_049971295.1 Candidatus Ratteibacteria bacterium
CAGAAGCATTATGAACAATTAGCGAAGGCGCAGCAACAAAACAAGGATAAAAGCAACTGCGTTCCGCAATGTCCTTACCCCTGCCTGTCTGAAGCCTTCGCAGTATGTAAATGTATACCAAGAAGGCAAGTTTGCAGGGGTGCGGATTTATCCGTAGTTTTGTCTGCGCCGTAGAGTGTGTGAATAATGCTTCTGTCTTTCCGTCTCTTCATTGTTCTCTTTTCCCCAGCTCCCTGTCAAGCATTACAATTGCAGGTCCTTGCTCTTTTATCATCTTCAGTGTCTCAAGAATCTGAGAAGCATTTTTCTCTTCTTCAACCTGCTCATTCACAAACCATTGAAGCATCAGCATTGCAGGATTGTCGCCTGCCTTTTGAGCAAGGCTGACAAGGTTATTTATCATTGCTGTCACCTTTTTCTCATGCTCAAGGGTTTTTTCAAAAATGTCAGTTACAGAAGCAAAATCAGTCGGTGGCTGGTCAATAGCAAGGAGTTTTATCTCTGCACCAATATCAACCATGAATTCAAAAAATTTCATAGCGTGGCTTACTTCTTCTTTTGCCTGAATTTTTAGCCAGCGAGCAATCCCTGGCAGGTTTTTGCTTTCGCAATACGCTGCCATGCCCAGATAAAGATAGGCAGAATACAACTCATTTCTTATCTGCTCATTCATTGCTTTATGCAAATTCTTTTCCATTTTCCTCCCTTGTTATGCTCCAAATTTGTCAAATTTTAAAGCATTCGCAAGTAAAATATACATAACATTTGTTGCTGGTATGGTTCCGAGCATACCCTTTGCGCACGCCCTTTCTGTAAATGTGTCGACATTGTCTGAGATAGCATTTTTTGAAACAATTGCCAGTGGTACTGGATGCCAGGAATGCCCTTTCAAAACACTCGGTGTTGAATGGTCTCCTGTTAAACAAACCACTTCAAATTTTAAATGCTTGATCTTTGAAATTTTTTCATCAAACTCTTCAATTGCTGCAACCTTTTTTTCAAAATTACCGTCTTCCCCTGTGCTGTCGGTCTTTTTATAGTGAAGATAAAAGAAATCGTATTCGTTGTAAAGGTCGTTAAGAGCCTTTATTTCGTCATCAATACTTTCAAGCCCCCTGATTACATCCATTCCCACAAGTTTCGCAAGCCCTTTGTACATGGGATAACTTGCAATACATGCTGGTTTCAAAAGGTATCTATGCTGGAATGGTTCTATTTCAGGGATACCAGAAAATCCTCTTAATAAAATGGTCTTTGCTTTAGTATCCACATCTGCCAGTATCTGTTCAACCTTTGCAATAAACTCGTTCAGCACTTCTGCAGTAAATTTTGCCCGCTCATTTAAGGCAGTTATTCTTCTGATAGCAAGCCCTTCTTTTTGCGGGTCATTTTCAGTAACATCAGGAGAAAGATTTTCTCCTCTCAACAGAATTGCAAGTCGATGTTCTTTTACTGTTTGAATGATAATCTGAACATTTTTGATGCTCTTGATTTTTTCCTGAATTCTATTAACAAGGTCTTTGTTTTCTTCTGTTGAAATTCTTCCAGCCCTTCTATCAAGCACAATGTGATTTGCATCTATGGTTGCAAAATTACCTCTGATGGCAAGGTCGTTCTTCTCCATTTCCATTCCTATACCCAGAACTTCAAGCACGCCCCTGCCTATCTGATGCTCAATAGGGTCATATCCAAAAAGAGATAGATGCGCAGGTCCACTGCCTGGTGTAATACCATATAGCACAGGGATCGACAATCCGCACATACCTGATTTTGCCAGCGCATCAAGATTGGGCTTTTTGGCTGTTTCTAATTCTGTAAGACCGGTTTCAGGATGAGGAAGTCCGCCAAGGCCATCCATCACAAGCAGAAGAATCTTATTTTCATTTTTCTTTATAACGTTTTTTAGTATTTTTTCAAATTCCATGGTTGAACTCCAGAAAAGATTGATAAATTATTGTTTTTAGGGTACTATAAATATGTGATAATGTCAAAATTTGGGGATTTGAATCTCTTGTGCATTTAATGCCGGAAAGGGAATAATAAGGATGCTTTTTATAGTGGCAACTCCCATAGGAAATCTTGAAGATATTACCTTCAGGGCACTGAATGTTTTGAGAACTGTTGATTTTGTTGTTTCAGAAGATACCAGGGAAACAAAAAAATTGCTCAATTACTTCCAGATTCAAAAGCCATTAATCAGTTATTATAGAGGGTGTGAAAAAAGCAGGTCTTACTATATTATGAAACTATTAAATGATGGTAAAAGCATAGCGCTTGTGTGCGACAGGGGAACACCAGGCATTTCAGACCCCGCCCACTATATCGTGAGAAGATGCCTGGATGAAGGAATCAGGGTTGTGCCTGTGCCAGGACCCTCTGCCTTAATGGCTGGGCTTTCAGTTTCTGGAGAAGCTCTGGATGCTTTTTCTTTTTATGGATTTCTGCCAAGGAAGAAAAATAAAAAAATTGAATTTTTCAAAAAAATTGGAGAAAAACAAGAAACCATTGTTTTTTTTGAATCAGTTCACAGATTTATGGAAACACTGGAAATTCTTAATCAATTGTTTCCAGAAAGGCGACTTGTCGTGTGCAGGGAACTAACAAAAAAATTTGAAGAAATTGTTGCTGGTTCTGTGACCCAAATGTACAATAAATTTAAGCAAATCACAGTAAAAGGTGAATTTGTTCTCATTCTTGGAGGAAAACAATGTTGATGAAATGGTTCAGGAAAAAAAGAAATTTCAGAATGGTTATGATTGTGACTGCGGCGTTGGTAATTCCTGGGTTCATCATATGGGGTGTAAGCATTTCAGGCACCGATAAAAGGTATCTGGTGGCAACCGTAAACAAAGAACCAATTTATCAGAACGAGTTTTATAGAACTCTTGAAGAAATACGACAACAATACAGAGACATTTTGAAGGACAATTATGCAAAACTTATCAATGAAACAGAACTTGAAAAAATGGTTCTCAACAGGATGATACAGGAAAAATTGCTCGAACAGCTTTATCGTAAGCATCACATTAGGGTAAGAGATTCAGAAATCCTGGACGTGATAAAATCTGAACCGTCATTCAAAAACGAAAAAGGACAGTTTGATGAAGCAAAATTCAGAGCATATTTTTCCCGTATTTCCCCTGAAAAAACAAAAGAAATTGAAAATCAGATAAGAAATACCATCAAATATCAAAAACTTAAACAGGAAGTCCTGTCAGAAACAACAATTGTGGTGTCAGACCAGGAAGTAAAATCCCTGATGGGCGAAAAGATGGATCAAAATAAATTCCAGGATATTAAACGATATGTTCAGGCACAGAAAGAAGATCAGTATTTTCAGCAGTGGCTTGAGAAACAAAAAAATAAGGCAAAGATTGAGATTTTTTTGAACCTTGATAAAAAGGTAAACTCATAAAAATGGAAACAAAAAAAGATACTCTTCAATACGAAATATATCTTCTGGATGTAATATGCAGGGGGCTGCAGGCAACATTAAATGTGGACAAAATCATCCATATTGTCCTGACAGGACTTACAGCAGGCGCTTCACTTGGTTTCAGCAGAGCGGCAATATTTTTTATCAATGAAAGCGGTATCTTGCACAGTGGCAGAGGTATAGGTCCATACGACCAGAATGAGGCAGGACAAATATGGTCGGACTTAACAAATTCTGAAGTAACACTTGACGAGATGTTTGAAAACAGCCATAGAAAAACGCTTGAAAGCCAAAGATTTCCTGTGGAAATCAAGTCCGTCAGGTATGATCTTGCAAAACTTCCTGTCAATAGCCCTTTAAGAAAAGTGATTTATGACAATGAAATTGTATTGCTGAAAGGCGATGAAAGGTTTCTTGTACCCGAAGAGTTTCACTGGTTTGTAAGGCATGCAACACAGGTGGTAATTGCACCAATTACCATATCAGGAAAAATTTCAGCTGTGGTGTTTGCTGATAATGCCTTTCATTATAAAGACATCAGTCCTGGCATGATATCATTCCTTTCCATTGTACTCAATCATACAGGTCTTGCCCTGAGCAATGCCTTTGCTTATGAGTCGACCAGACACAATCTTGAACAGGTTCAACAATTAAATGAAAAACTCAGGCAGGTACAGGAAGAACTTCTGGCGTGCGAAAGATTTGCTGCGGCAGGAAGAATTTCCACATATCTTGCGCATGAAATCAGAAATCCCCTTGCAACCATTTGTGGGTTTGCCAGACAGATTCTTGAAATAGCCAAAGAAAAACATACTGACCCAAGGATTGCCAGGAACGCAAAGATTATTGTCAATGAGGTGAGAAGACTTGAACTTGTGTTGAATAATCTGTTAAGATTTTCTTTCAAACAGCCGGTAAAAAAACAAAATATTCATCTACTCAGTTTTCTTAACGAACTGTTGGAGGTTCTATCAATCAGCATTGAAGACAATGGAATTCATCTTAAACTTGATGTTCCGCAGCATATCTATATTTATGCGGACAGTGTGCAGTTGAGTGAGGTTTTTTACAATCTTATCCATAATGCCATTGAAAGTATGAAACATGGTGATTCCTTAATAATAAGAGCGGGCGAAGAGGACAGATATGTCTGGGTGGAAGTTATTGATACAGGTTATGGAATACCACCTGATGTGCTTGAACAATTATTCAAGCCATTTTTCACCACAAAATCTCATGGAATAGGACTCGGGCTCCATCTGGTGAAAACAATTATAGAAGAAAATCATGGAGGAAAAATTGAGGTTGACTCCATGATGAATGTCGGAACAAAAATCCGCTTTCAAATTCCCAAACAGGAGGTGGAGAGTGAAAACAATACTGCTGATTGAGGACGAAACAAACCAGAGAATTCTCTGCACAGAAACCCTTGAAAAAGAAGGCTATCAGGTCATCGCTGCATCAAATGGTGAGGATGGGTTAAATCTTTTGAAAAATAATGATGTTCATCTTGTTATTGTTGACATCAGAATGCCAAAAATGAGCGGGCTTGAAACGCTTGCCAACATTCTCGGGCAGAGAAGAAATCTTCCTGTTATTATTTACACTTCGTATCCGCAATATAAAACAGATTTTATGAGCTGGGCTGCAGATGCCTATATTATCAAAAGTTCCACGGGTTTAAGTGAACTTGTTAACAAGGTTAAGGAGTTAATCGGTGCCTGAAAAAGAAAAAATACTTACCCTGATTCTTGCTGGCGGTAAGGGAGAAAGATTGTATCCCCTGACAAGGGACAGGGCAAAACCATCGGTGCCATTCGGAGGCATTTATCGCATCATAGATTTTACTCTGAGCAATGCCATCAACTCAGGGCTTAGAAAGATTTATGTACTCATACAATACAAGTCCTATTCCCTTCAACGGCATATTAGAGAGGGATGGAATATTTTTAGCAGGGAACTTGGAGAATTTATTGATGTAATTCCTGCACAGATGAGGATAGGAACTGACTGGTATCTGGGAACAGCGGACTCTGTGTTTCAGAATATCTATTTTCTCAGCCAGGAAAAACCCGACCTTGTCCTTATTCTTTCAGGAGACCATATTTACAAGATGGACTATCAAAGGATGATTGAATTTCACAAACAAAAAAACGCTGACCTGACGATAAGCGTATTTGATGTCCCTATACAGGAAGCAAAAAGATTCGGAGTACTGGAGGTGAACGAAAAACAGGAAGTGATCAGCTTTCAGGAAAAACCAGAAAACCCAGTTCCTTCACCTGATAAGCCTGATATGTGCCTGATATCCATGGGTATTTATCTGTTTAATACTGAAACACTTGTGCGCCGTATTATTGAGGATGCGAAAAAACCGGATAGTACCCATGATTTTGGAAAAGATGTGATACCTGCAATGATTGGTAAGGATAAAGTATTTGCGTTTCCTTTCACGGATGAAAACCGAAAAGAAACAAAATACTGGAAGGATATCGGAACCATAGAGGCATACTATGAAGCAAACATGGATTTGGTGAGCGTGGAACCAGTGTTGAACCTTTATGATACTGAATGGCCCATTCGCACGTTCCAGGAACAACTTCCTCCTGTGAAGACCGTGTTTTCTCTTGGGGAAAGAACGGGTATGGTTCTTGATTCAATCATTGGAGGAGGATGCATCATCAGTGGTGGAAAAGTTTACAAGAGTGTGTTATCTCCATGGGTCAGAATCAATAGTTACGCAGAAGTAAGCGAATCAATCCTTCTGGACAGGGTAAATGTGGGAAGATACTGTAAAATCAGGAGAACCATCATTGATAAAAATGTCGTGGTTCCGCCGGGTACTATTATTGGATATGATGCCTCTGAGGATAAAAAACGATTTGTCGTAAGTGAGACAGGAATTGTCGTAATTCCAAAAGATTATCAATGGTAATTAAAAAGGGGAAAACATGCCAGAATTGAGAAAGGATCCAGTCATAGGCAGATGGGTAATCATCGCCACAGAAAGAAAGCTCAGACCATCAGATTATGCTGAAATGTGTCCAACTGTGGAAGAAGAAAAATCGCCATTCTGTCCCTTTTGTCCGGGAAACGAAACAAAAACCCCGCCAGAAATATTTGCAATAAGAGAAAACAATTCCCAGCCCAACACTCCTGGATGGCTGGTAAGGGTTGTTCCGAATAAATACCCGGCATTAAAGATTGAAGGTAACCTTGACAAAAAGGGAGTGGGTATTTTTGATAAAATGAACGGAATTGGTGCACATGAAGTGATTATTGAAACCTCCCAACATAATCAACAGATGCACGATTTTGACACAGCACATCTTGAAAAGGTCATTCACACTTATCAAATTCGCAGCCTGGATTTGAAAAATGACCCAAGATTGAAATATAGTATGATATTCAAAAATTATGGGAAAGAAGCGGGTGCTTCTCTTCATCACTCCCACACTCAATTAATTGCAACACCCGTCACACCAAAAAGAGTAAAAGAGGAATTGAAAGGAACTCAGTGGTATTACGATTATAAGGAACGATGCATTTTCTGCGACATTATAGAGGACGAAATCAGCCGTGGAGAAAGGGTTGTAGCAATGAATAAAGATTTTATTACAATCGTTCCCTATGCATCAAGATTTCCGTTTGAACTGTGGATTCTTCCATTAAAACACAGGGCTGATTTTGATTCTATCAGTGATTCAGAAAGACCGGGTCTTGCAGAAATGCTTGGTTCAGTTTTAAAAAAGTTAATGAAGGGTTTATGCAATCCGCCATACAATTTTATATTTCATACGGCTCCCAATAGATTTGCCCATCCTGGCTACTGGCAGACCATAGATAAGGATTATCACTGGCACATTGAAATTATGCCGCGATTGACAAGACCTGGTGGTTTTGAATGGGGCACAGGTTTTTATATAAATCCCACGCCCCCTGAAGAAGCAGCGCAGTTTCTCAGAGACCTCGTGGTCTAACATTAATAACCGAAAGGAGTAAGGATGAAAAGTGTGGCGATTGTTTGTTGTGAATGCGTGCCCTTTGTAAAGGTAGGAGGCCTGGCAGATGTCACAGGAGCATTACTTGTAAAACTTCCAAAGTATGTTGACACAAAAATTTTCCTGCCAGCATTCAGCAGGATCACTCAAAAATATCCGTGCGAAATGATTGGCGAATGCGAAGTTTATTTTTCAAAAGACAGGGTGGAAAAGGCGACATTTTTAAGGATGAAAGAAAAAAACAATGTTTACTTAATTTCAAACAGCCATTATTTTGATAGACCTGAATTGTATGGAGAACAGGGGACAGATTATCCTGATAATCTCTTACGATTTTCCTTCTTTTCAAAGGCAGTGCTGGAATGCTGTAAACAATTTAGTATCAGCGTGGATGTTTTTCACTGCAATGACTGGCACACAGCGCTTCTGCCACTTTATAAAAAACTTTTTTACCCAGATACCGGTGTTGCAAGTGTTTTTACAATTCATAATCTTGCATATCAAGGGATATTTCCTTCCAGTCAATTTCCATTACTTGGTTTGGGTAATGAGTTTTTTTCTATGGAGCAACTTGAATTTTACGGCAACATCAATCTGATGAAGGCAGGAATTATTCATTCGGATTTGATAAATACTGTCAGTCCCACATATGCAAAGGAAATTTTGACTGCTGAATTTGGTTGTAAACTTGAGGGACTTTTGAAAACAAGGGAAAAAGACCTTGTTGGGATACTCAATGGTATTGATTATCTTGTATGGAATCCAATGTTTGACGCTTCTATTTTCAAAAAGTATCGCACCAGAAAAGGAAAACTGGTTAATAAAACAATGTTGCAGAATAAGTTTTCACTTCCTACCAGTATTGAAATTCCGCTTTTTGGATTTGTTGGAAGATTTGTCCAGCAAAAAGGGATTGATTTAATTGTTGAGGCAGTGGAAAATCTTATGGAAAAGGATTTTCAGTTGATATCTCTTGGCACAGGCGAAGTGTCATACGAGAATGCGATCACACTGCTTGTGAAAAAATATCCTGACAGAGTTGCAACGAAAATTGGTTTTGACGACGCGCTTGCCCGCCAGATTTATGCAGGAAGTGACTTTTTTCTTATGCCGTCGCAATTTGAACCCTGCGGACTCGGACAGATGATTGCTTTGAAATATGGAGCAATACCCATTGTAAGAAAAACAGGAGGACTCGCAGACACGATTCAGCCAGTTAATAAAGAAAATAGAGAAGGATGGGGGTTTGTGTTTGAAAATGCGAGTTCTCTTGAACTTGCGCAGACAATGAAAACAGCTATTGAGATTTATTCTGACAGCGATTTTATGGAACATCTGTTCAAAAAGGCTATTTCCCTTGATTTTTCCTGGAACAAATCAGTTGAACAATATCTCTATCTTTACCAGAAAGCGTTTGAAAAACCATGACCTACCTTAATATTCTCTGGCATTTTCATCAACCATTCTATATGACTCCTGAATCAAATAGAATTGATAGTGCAACTATTACGTTCAGAGTCCTTTATAATTATTATCCAATGGCATTGATGATAAAAAACTCAGGAATGAAACTGAGTTGCAATTTTACCCCCCCGTTGATTATACAAATTAAAAAAATTGCTAAAAACCAGATTATTGATGGGTTTCAGGCATTATTACAGAACGAAAATTCCCTGGACCTTGAAAAAATTGCAATTTTCCTTGAGGACTTACCAGCAAAAATAAAAGTTAGATATACTATTTTCAAAAAATTGATTGACAAATTTTATTCAAAAGATATTTCTGGCTCTGAAATTTCGGACCTGAAAATGTGGATGCATCTTGCCTGTATCCATCCATATGTCCTGAAATATTTTCCTGAAATTGACCAGTTGTGTGAAAAATCCGTGGGGTTTACCAGCAAAGACAGGCAGGTTTTGATTGATTTTGAAAGAAACGTATTCTCACAGGTTATTTCGTTATACAGAGAACTACTTGAATCTGGATCTATTGAAATCAGTACCACTCCCGGGTATCATCCTATTATGCCACTTGTTTACGATCTTTCCATTGCCAGGAAAACTTCAACATCTCTTGAAATACCTTCCATTGAATTCAGTTATCCAGAAGATGTAAGGGCGCACATTGAAATGGGGATAGGCATCGCAACGGATGTTTTTGGTAAAAGAATCAGTGGAATCTGGCCTGCAGAAGGTTCTATCAGCAATGAGGTTCTTGATATCTTAATGGAATATGGAATAAAATGGCTTGGCGCAGATGAACAGATACTTTATGGTTCAAATTGTGAGCAAAAGGATATCTCTTCAACACTCTATAAATGGAAAAATACCTTTAACATATTCTTTAGAAACCACCATTTTTCAGACAGAATCGGATTTATCTATCATTCCTGGGAAGAAAGTGCGGCAGCAGATGACCTTGTGAAAAGAATACATGAATTTTCATCGGGTAGGGAAAAAATTCTTACCATTATCCTTGACGGAGAAAATCCCTGGGAATGGTACAGACAGGACGGAAGCGTGTTTTTGACCAGTTTTTATCAGAAGGTAGTGTCTGATAACAGTATCAAACCTATTACCTTCAGCCAGGCGTGTGAACTGAATTTCAAAACTGTATCTCTTCATTCCATACCAGCTGGTTCCTGGATGGGACTCAATTTTGACAACTGGATTGGCAAACCGGATGCAAATAAACTGTGGAGCATACTGGCAGATGCCAGAAAAACAGCAAAGCAGCATGCCAGCAGGCAGGAAATACAGCAAGAATTAAAAAATCTATTTTTGATGGCTGAATCAAGCGATTTTTTCTGGTGGATGAGCGTTCCCGCAGAACAATCAACAAAAGTAAAGTTTTACTCTCTGTTTCGGTCCATTATTTCAAAAATTTACAAAACAAGTGGTCTGGTTGTACCGGTTGAAGTTGCAAAGGCATTTGTTCCTGCGACAAAAATCAATCAACCAGAAAATTACATCACTGCCAATATAGATGGAAAAATTACCAATTTCTTTGAATGGTCAGGCGCATCTGAAATTGATATCACTCAACTCTGGATGACATTTCAACCATTTGATTTACCAGTAAAAAAACTTTTTTACGGCTACGATAGGGACAATTTGTACATCAGAATCGACATATCCAGAAACATTTTTACTTCTATTTCCATTGAAACAGAAGACAGGGGTATTATTTTTTCTTACGACATCACAAAAGAGACTTTCACAGATGAAAACATTGCTGTGGACGAATGCATGGAAATTAAAATCCCGTGGGAGAAAATTGGCAAAGACCTGGTACATCTGTTGATAAGGATGAAAAGTTCTGATACTGAAATCATGATTCCGCCTGCAGGTTACATCGTTTTTGAGAAAAAAAGCTTTGATGACGAGTGGAATGCATAGGAGGAACCAATGTTGAAATTTTCAAGTTCTTTCGAGTGTGGTAATGGGAAAAACTTCCGGCAGATTTCTGAGAATCGATATCGATGCGAGGTGGTTGGAGATAAAAAGGTTTATTGTTATTACTTCTGCTTTGAAATTGAAAATACTGGAAAAGATACTGCGTCAACGATTGAAGTGTGGCACGACCCTGTTGTTAATGACCCTGAAGGATTCATTTCACATTTTCCAACTACAATCTGGGTTAGTACCGACGACGGAAAAAGATTCCATGCTCTTGAACAATCCCGCTGTCACACACTGGACGATCATATAGAAATTTCGCTGTTTCTAAAACAGGGGAAGAAACTTCTAATTACAAACCACTGGCCCTGCACATATTCCGATACATGTAATTTTCTTAAAAATCTCGTAAAGGATCGAAAAAATTGCGAGATTTTCAGTTTGGGAATATCAGCGGGGAATAGAGAAATCCTGGGAATAAAAGCTGGAAATGCCAGTGGTCCGAGGATTCTATGTCTAGCAGGCCAGCATCCAGTAGAATTTTCTGGTATCTGGGCTGTAAGGGCAATTGTTGATTTTATTACATCATGTCTTCCGGAGGCAGAAGCGCTCAGGAATAAATTTATTTTTGAAATCATTCCTGTTGTTAATCCAGATGGAAATGTTGCTGGAAGAAATTGTTTTACTGACGAAGGAATAGACCTCTATCAGGTATTTGGAGATTATCCTGATAGAGAACATCCGGATTCAACTGAAGGAAAACTTCTGTGGCAATGGGCAACAGAACAAAACACAGATTTGTGGCTCAATTTTCACTGCTATTTAGGATGGAGAACAAACAGCGAGTTTCCTTATGATGGATGGTACGAGGTTCCTTATAATGTCTTCAAAAATGATTCAAAAAGAAAAATCTATAGGGCGCTATGTGATACAATGAGATTACTGACTGATGCGCCTTCCACTTCCACTGAACCTGAAACTCACTGGCTTAACAGTTTTGAATATCAACTTGCGAAACGATTCAGTATTCCGCATGTATTTTACGAAATCAATGGTGCAACAGCAGGACCCTTTCAGTCAGCGAAAAGGGGACTGAAGGTTTTTAGAAATGCCATGAAAACACTTGAGCATGTGATAGAAAATGGATAAAAGGTTGATAGAACTCCTTAATGCCGAATATCATAATCCTCATGAGATTTTATCTTGGCAAAAATCTGAAAATCAGTTTATCCTGCGCATTTTTGTTCCCGACGCAAAAAGAGTAGCCGTTATTAATATTGATACTTTGCAGAAATATAACCTTATGGCAATCAAAGGCGGAATTTTTGAAAGGTATTTTGAAAAACGGTTTCAATACAGAATAGAAGCAGAGTTTTTTGATGGCACAAAATCTTCTTTTCTTGATCCGTATGCTTTTAATACAAGCATTTTCGGAGAAATGGACCTGTATCTGTTTAACGAAGGCAACCACTTTGAAATTTTCAAAAAAATGGGAGCAGTTCATAGAATAGTCAATGGTATTGCTGGCTATAACTTCAGCGTGTGGGCGCCTGATGCCAGAAGGGTGAGTGTCGTTGGTGATTTCAATAGATGGGATGGAAGAATCCACCAGATGAGAGTACTGGGAAACTCTGGAGTGTGGGAAATTTTTATACCAGAATTAAAGCCAGGTGCTCTTTATAAGTATGAAATTCTTACTCGCGAAAGATCCCTGATATTGAAATCCGACCCTTATGGATCATATTTTGAATGCAGACCCGGTACAGCATCGATAACATGGAAAAGCGATTATCAATGGGAAGATGAAAAATTTCTTAAAAAACAAATTGATTTTTTAAACCAACCATTGAGTATTTATGAAGTACATCTGGGTTCATGGAAAAGAAAAAAAGATGGCTCTTTTTACAATTACAGGGAACTTGCTCCACTAATTGTTGACCATGTCAAATCTTTGAATTTCAACTGTATTGAACTGCTTCCTGTCGCTGAACATCCATTTGACGCATCCTGGGGATATCAGGCAACAGGTTTCTATGCACCAACATCAAGGTATGGAAATCCTGATGATTTTAAGTTTTTTATTGATTACTGTCATAAGAATAATATTCGCGTCATTCTTGACTGGACACCAGCGCACTTTCCAAAAGATAGTCATGGGCTTTATCTTTTTGACGGTACTCATCTTTACGAACACCAGGACCCGAGAAAAGGAGAACATCCTGACTGGAAGAGCGCAATTTTTAATTATGGAAGATATGAAGTTTCAAATTTTCTCATCAGTAGCGCCTTGAACTGGATTGAAAACTATCATATTGACGGATTAAGGGTGGATGCTGTTGCTTCAATGCTTTACCTTGACTACTCACGGAAAGATGGAGAATGGATTCCAAACATCTATGGTGGCAGAGAAAACCTTGAAGCCATTGATTTTATTAAAAAATTCAACACTGTGATTTATGGCAGACATCCGCATTCATTCACAGTAGCAGAAGAATCCACCGCATGGCCGGGAGTAACAAAACCAGTTTATCTTGGCGGACTTGGGTTTGGATTCAAATGGAATTTAGGATGGATGCACGATTCTCTCAGTTTTTTTTCAAAAGACCCCATTTATAGAAAATTCCATCTCAATTCTCTTACATTCAGTTTGCTTTACGCATTTTCAGAAAATTATATCCTTCCGCTTTCTCACGACGAAGTGGTACATGGGAAGCGCTCACTTATCGGGAAAATGCCAGGAGACACCTGGCAGAAATTTGCAAATTTACGGCTTCTTTTCGGATGGCAATTTGGTCATCCCGGGAAAAAACTATTATTTATGTCAGGAGAATTTGGACAGTGGAACGAATGGAACCATGCCGTTCAACTTGATTGGGAACTTCTCGACAATGAAAACCACCGTGGTATATTTAATCTCATAAAAGACCTCAATAATATTTACCTGAAAAACCCTGAAATGCATGATAACGAATCATCTCACGAATGTTTTCAGTGGATTGATTTTTCTGATGTTGATAGCACAATCGTTTCATTCTTGAGATGGAACAGGAAAAAAGATCGCCACCTTATTTTTGTTTTCAATTTCACGCCAGTTGTGAGACATCACTATAGAATCGGTGTGCCATCTTTTGGAAAATACAAAGAAATTCTCAATAGTGATTCCTTTCTATACCGTGGTTCAAATACAGGAAATCTCGGACTGGTGCAGTCAGAGAAAAAAAGGATGCATAACTTTGACTATTCTATTGAAATAGTACTTCCACCACTTGGTTTTATTGTCTTTGCGCCTGAGCGAGGGGATAAATAATGGAAACGTCCCTGAAAAAGAAGTTCGTCTTTTTTTTGCTTCTCAACTGTTTTTACTTTTTTTCATATTTTCACAGGGTTGCGATTCCTGGCACGATTTTCAACGAGCTTCAGATGGACTTCCATCTTACTGCAAATCAGGTTGCGACGCTTGGAGTACTTGTTTTTTATATCTATGGAATCCTTCAGTTTTTTGTTGGTCCATGCCTTGATCATTTTGGTACAAACAGAATATTTGTTGCCGGAGGATTTCTTCTCTGCATTGGTTCAGTGCTGTTTGCAGTGTCTCATTCAATGTTTCTTCTTTATTTTTCAAGGATTCTTGTTGGCATTGGTGCAAGCGTTGCCTATCTCGGAATCGTGAAGAAAACTGATGAACTCTTTGGCCGTGATTTTTTCCCCGTCATGCTTGGAATCGCCTTGTTTCTGGGCTATTCTGGCGGATTGTTTGCCACACTTCCATTTGAACGACTTGTGTATACGTTTGGATGGAGACACACAATTTTCGTGATGGGTATTATTCTGTTTTTTGTGATGATAGTGATTTTTTCAACCATTGTAAAACAGCATCAGTTCAGCCATCAAGAAAATTCGTTTTCTCTGAATGATATCAGGACTATTATTCTGAACAAAAAACTATATCCTGTACTGAGTGTGGCAGCGATAAACTTTACAATTTACTTTATTTTCCAGGCAGTTATTGGGAAAAAACTTATTCAGGACGTATGTGGATTAACATCAAAAATGGCTGCTTCATTTACATTGATTATGATGTTAACAACCATGATTGCTGCCCTTCTATGGGGATCAATTGTGCACATCGTAAAACAAAAGAAGGTTCTTGTCATCATCGTGTGTCTTGTTTCTATGATTTCGTGTATTTTTATGGCTGTGAATCTTATCTGGTACAGGGTGGCACCTGTGTTTTTACTGTGTTTTTTACTTTTTGCACTGACGGGTGGTAGCGGGCCACTTACCACAACCCTCATAAAAGAACTCGGTCCTGCCTGCGGCGTCGGAACATCAGTTGGATTTGTTAATGGAGTATGTTATATTTCTGTAGCCATTGCAGGAAATATCACGGGCTTTATTATGGATAGATTTTCATCGAAAGCAGTTGTAAGTACTGATGCCATGATTTATCCAGCTATCGCCTATGCTGCGATTGCGGGATTTTGTCTTTTTCTCAATATTGTGTCTTTTGTTGTATCATTTAAGATTACTGAGCCCGAAAGAGAGATAGAAATAAAGATACCTGTTCCACTTTGAGGAGGTTGATATGAGATACATTCAGTTGGGAAAAACAGATTTGATTGTTTCAAGAATATGTTTTGGTTGCTGGCAATTGTCGCCAAGATTCTGGGGAAATATTTCTATTGATGACTGGAATGCAGCAATGAAAAAGGCTATGGATGCTGGAATTAACTTTGTTGACACCGCCCAGGCGTATGGCGAGGGTTACGCGGAAAGAGTGCTTGGGGGTTTTCTTGAAAAAAACAGATGCAGAAAAAATTTGATTATCGCCACGAAATTTTACTGGAATATAGAAGATCCTTCTTATAGATATCCTGATACAAGTTTTCAGTATATCGTCAAAGAATGTGAGGCGTCCTTGAAAAGATTGAAAACCGACTGGATTGACCTTTATCAGATTCATGCATGGGATCCACTGACAAACCCACAAGAGGTTGCTGCAGCGCTTCTTTCGTTAAAAAAACAGGGCAAAATACGCTGGATTGGCGTCAGCAATATGAACGTTCACCAGATCAATATGTATTTGAGATACTTTGACATTGATTGCCTTCAACCATTATACAATATTCTTGACAGAGAGGCAGAAAAAGAACTGTTCCCATTCTGCCTTGAGAAAAAAATTGGCGTGATTACGTATTCAAGCCTGGCAAGGGGAATACTCACAGGAAAGTACTCAGGAAACGAAAAATTTGACGACTCAAGAGCAAATCATCCCCGTTTTACAGGAGAAAATTTTAAAAAAATCACCAGCGCCGTCAATACCATTATGAAGCCTGTCGCTGAAAAATTGGGTATCACAGTGGCTGAACTGGCAGTAAGATGGATACTAACTCATCCAGCAATCACTTCAGCCATTGTGGGAGTAAAAAAGGTAGAACACATTGAGACAGTATTACGGGCGCCCGACGATGTTCTTGATAGAAAACTCTGGCACAAAATCGCAGATGAAATGTCAACTGCCTGCAATTAACATCAGGGATACAAAATGAAAAAAATTATTCTTTTCCTTGTTCTGGCAGGTGTATGTTTTGCTGCTGTCAGCGTGGATTGGTCGGTACCGGCCATCACAGACACTCCTTCTGTTATACCGTTTTCAAACATAACTGTCGATGGCGTATTGCACGACTATGAATGGGCGTCAGGATTTTGCCTTCCTATAAGGTCAAAGTATCATATCTCAAACTCAAAAAGACAATGGGCGGGTCCAGAAGATGCTGGAATGGAATTTTATACTGCATGGAATGAAAAAGGACTTTTTTTCGGAGCAATTGTCGCGGATAATGAAGTTATCAATGACAGACCACCTGAATTGGCATACCAGCAAGACTGTATTGAAATTTTTGTTGACGGTAGGACATCATCCTTTATGAAATCCCCCTATACAAAAGGATGTTATCAGATTCTTGTCAAACCACCCTTAAAAAATCAGATGCCCGTTATAGAAGTACTTGGTCGATATAAAATTTCAGGCATGCAAATTGCAGGAGTAAGAACAAAAACTGGCTACAGCATTGAACTGTTTATTCCATGGTCAGCATTTCCTGAAATTCAAAAAGCAGGTCCTGCCATTCACATTGGTATCCAGGCAATGCTTGATGATTACGATAGTCAGGACCTTGATAAGGTTCAACCATTGAGTTTGAGTTATCTTGGCAAAAAAGAACTGTATAGAAGCCCTCAAAATTTTATCCACTGCGTTTGTAAACAAAAAACAGGTTCAGTGTTTTCAATTGAGTGTTCGCCGCTCATTTTTGAAAATCAATCCATACAGGTGGCAGTGGAAAGTTTTTCAATGGTAGGTGATATCGATTCAATAAAAATCAGGATTGAAAATTCGCAGGGAAAAATTCTTGCTGAAAAAAAGCCAAAACTTATCAAATACAAAGACCCATGGACAAAAGCCATCAGGGCAGTCGCAAGTTTTAATGCAGAAAAGGTTCAGAAAGATGTTTTTTTGATTTCTGCAGTAGCAGGTAAAGAAAAGACGGAATACACCAGTAAAAAGACTGTAGTTTATCTCGGTAACATCGCAGGCGAAATTCTTTCAAAAATCAAAAAGGCAGACATTCAAAAACTTTCTCAATCAGACCCTTTCAGAGCTCACGAATATCTTGCAGTTGGTTCATGCTATGAAAGAATCAAGTATGCAGTGGAATTATTTGATATAGAAAAATTGAAATACGCTGTAAGGGAAATTGCTGCAAGAATTGATATTTTAAACAAGAAAGGTCTGAAAAAAACAAATTCACTTCTTGACCTGCTCGTTCTTGCTGGAAATCCAGAATCACAGGTTGTCGTTGAATATGTCTCTCCTGAGATTGCAAATGCGACATTTTACTGGGGGTCTATTCCGCTTGTTAGTGTGAATGTAAAAAAGTTTGCTGATCAGAATCTGGCAAAAGACGCAGCAAGAGAAAAAACTGTTGGATTTGTGGACCTGCTTGAAGATGTAAATCCTGCAGGACCTGTTGTTATAGCGGGACTGCCATCTCGCGCTTCTTCCTGGTCATATATGTTTTTCTACTTCAATATAGAAAAATTTGACCCTGAAAAACATATACTTGTTGTGATACCACAAACGAAAACCACGTACGTTGTTGACATTGGAAAAATTGATTATGTGGATGTTGACGCAGTGACAATTCTTGATCATGCCAATGAAAAAGTCAGAATAATGGTTGAGAAATACGCATCGGGTAAAAAAGTGAGTGTCTGTACAATGGACCAGGCAATGAAAAAGAATGCAATTATTATTGCAACAGGTAAAGACATTCCACAGGAAATCAGTAAGTTCAAAACGTATCAGGTGTCCATTGTAAAACAGTCTATTATCAAAATTCCATATCAGGATATGCTTGTTTCTGTCTCACATCCTTCCAGATGGGTTGCTGAAGAGGCAGCAAAGCTTGTAATAGCAGGCAAACCAGTTTCCAGTCAGGATGTTGATAGAATAAGAAAGACCATTGTCAATGAATTTGCGTTTTCAACAAGGTCTTTTGAAAATGTTAAAAGACAGGCATTTATTTATTGTGGAGACCTTCACAGTCATTCGACATTTTCTGATGGGCAACTTTCTCCAATCGGAATGGCTCTTCAATCTATGTACTGCTTTATGGATTTTTTTGCCCTGACTGACCACAATACCATCGATGGAGCACAAATCGCCTCAAAACTTCTTTCAAAGCACGGCTTTGATTACACCTTTATTGTTGGGCAGGAAATTACGACAAAGGATTTTCACTTCAATGCCTATCCGCTTACAAAAGTAATTCCATGGACTCTTCCACCAGAACAAATCATTTCTCTTGCCAAACAGCAATCTGCGATTATCCAGTGGAATCATCCTGGCCGGCTATATTCCACCTGGGAACTACAAAGAATTGACAGTGGTCTGGAAACAGGACTTGATGCATGGGAACACATCCCTTTTCACTATTACCACTGGAAAAAAAATGATACTTTGCCGACACTGATAGGAAGCACTGATACCCATGATGGTACATTTTCTAATCCGGAAAGAACAGTAATTGTTTCCGGTACCTGCCAGGAAAAAGACATTGTTGAAGCCATCAGAACGGGCAAAACGATTCTTGTTTCACCTTCCAGAGGAAGCGATTTTATGTATGGAGATAGCCTTGTTGTCAGTCAGGCATGGGACATCTTATTTGAAGCACAGGAACTGAAAAACATGAAAAAGCAGCACATTATGAATATATTAAGAAACGCTGACCTTCCTGCGCTACTACAGGGAAAAAAGGGGGATGAATGGAAACACTTGAGTGCATCGTGAAATTTCTTGATAGTTTCCTTAATATCAATCACATCAAAGATGACTCCTGGAACGGTCTTCAGTGGGAAGGAATAGAAAAAGTTGAAAAAATCATGTGCACAGTGGATGCTGGCGCAGATGTATTTCAGCAGGCGGCAAAAATGAAAGCAAATCTTGTTATTGTTCACCATGGAAATTACTGGAAAAACGTCAATCCTTCTTTCACTGGTGCAAACAAAAAAAGAATGGAAATACTTTACAGGCATAACATTTCTTTGTATGCTGCGCATCTGCCACTTGACATGCATCCGGAAATTGGCAATAATATTTTACTTCTCAAACTGATAGGCGCTAAAAAAACAACTGGATTTTTTCCATACGATGGACAATCTATCAGTTTCTGCGGGCGATTTACAAAACCAAAAAAGCTTGATGAGATTATCAGTAAAATCAACAATTCTCTCGGGATAAAATGCAGGGTACTTCCCTATGGGGTTGACACTGTTAAAACTGTTGCTGTGATCAGCGGTGGTGGCGGTTATGCAGGTTTCAATGAGGCGATAAAGGCAGGCGTTGACCTTTATATTTCAGGTGATACCATTGAAGTTTTTCATTCTGCGAAAGATTCTAAAATCAATGTGATTTTTGGCGGTCATCACGCAACAGAAACTCTCGGAGTAAAAAAACTGGCAAAAATTTTATCAAAAAGGTTTGATGTTGAGGCAGAATTTGTTGACATTCCAACAGGACTTTGAAAATGATTTTACCGTTTAAAGGATACAGATATTCAGAAGAAGCAGGAAATCTTGAACGGTTGATCGCACCACCATATGATGTGATTGGTCAGAAATATCGCGAAGAACTAATTAATCGTTCACCTTATAACATTGTTCGCCTGACACTTCCAGAATCTTTTGATACTGACTATCACAGAGAAATTGCGAAAATACTGGAAAATTGGTGCAGAGAGAAAATACTCATGCAGGACGAAAAGGAATACTTTTACCTTGTAAAGCAAAAGTTTTTTTATAAAGGAGAAAAACTGGAAAGGACTGGATTAATAGGTCTTTTTGACCTTCGAGCGTCTGACCGCATCATCAGACACGAAGTCATCTTCAATAAATACAGGGATGATAGAATTAAACTTCTTCAAACAACAAGGTCAAACCTGGAGCCAATCTTTTTACTTTACGAAGACCGGGAAAATCTCATTGAAGAAATTGCCTGCTCAATTCCACTTCAGGAAAAGATATCTTTTGAGGAAACAACAGTTGCCTTTAAACCCATTAGATCAGAGATATTGATGCCGCTGGTGAGAAAAATCCAGGACTCAAAACTTTTTATTGCTGATGGGCATCACAGATTTCAGGCATCCTATCATTATTTTCAAACATGTCCGGACGCTCCACCATATATCATGGTTTATCTTACCAATTCTCTTTCAAACTCCCTGATTGTGCTACCGACCCACAGAGCATTGAAAAATGTTAATCCAGCAGAAAAAATCAATGCCATTGAAGAATTTTTTGAAATCAAAAAACAGGCAAATCTCAGTCAAACTTTATCTTCAATAGAAAACTCTCAATCCTGTAGTTTTGGAGTTTATTTCAATAATTCATTTCAAACATGGTCGTTGAAAAACATTGAAAAAGTAAAACCACTTCTGCCAGAGCATTTTTCTAATACATTGAAATCCCTTGACGTTGTCATTCTCCATTATCTTGTCGTTGAAAAAATTTTTGGTACAACTGCCAGAGACAAACTTTACTATGACAGAAACCCTGAAGAAATTATCAATTTTGTCAATAGCAATCCCTCAAGCATCGGCTTTTTTATGCAGAAACCAGATTTAATGAAAATCAGGGAGGTCGCCAGTAGCGGTGAAATACTTCCTCCAAAAACCACATTTTTCTACCCAAAAGTACCATCAGGACTCGTGATTGCAAGGTATGTCTGAAATGGAATTTGAGATTGTTGTTATTGGGGCAGGACATGCTGGAATTGAAGCATCACTCGCCTCATCAAGAATGGGATTAAATACCCTTCTAATCACAGGCAATTTTGGAACAATCGCAAAACCCAGTTGTAATCCCGCAATTGGTGGTGTTGGCAAAGGGCAAATCGTAAAAGAAATTGACGCTCTTGGCGGGCAAATGGCTCTTTCAACAGATATGACCGGTATACAATTCAGGATGCTCAATACCGGCAAAGGCAAAGCAGTGTGGAGCCCAAGAGCGCAGATTGACCGTTTCAAATATTCAGATTACATGAAACGAGTTCTCTTCCATCAAAAAAATCTGAAGTTGTTACAGGCAATGGTCGTAAAAATACTGGAAAAAAATGGTAAAGTTGAGGGTGTCGTGCTTGATTCAGGAGAAAAAATTTGCTGCAGATGTGTCATCCTATGCCCTGGAACTTTTTTGAATGGCATCATTCATGTTGGTAACCAGTGTTTTCCAGCAGGAAGAATGGGTGAATTTGCATCAAAAGGTATCACTGAATGCTTGAAAGAACTTGGATTTGATGCAGGTAGATTAAAAACAGGAACTCCTCCAAGAATCAGCAAACAATCAATTGATTTCAGTAAGGTAAAAGAGCAGCCAGGCGATAAAACACCAGTCCCATTTTCTTATAGAACTCGATCGATCGATAGAGAACAAATCTGCTGTTATCTCACGTCAACCACATCAGAAACAATCAAAATCATCAGAGATAATCTTGATAGAGCTCCTCTATATACAGGACAAATCCGTTCAACCGGTCCAAGATACTGCCCCTCTATTGAAGTAAAAGTGGTCAGGTTTCCAGACAGAGATACCCATCACATTTTTCTTGAACCAGAATCTTACGATAGCGATGAAGTTTACGTCAATGGATTTGCTACAAGTATTCCAGTTGATGTCCAGGAAAAGGCATTGAGAACCATTCCAGGGCTGAAGCAGGCGAGAATTTTGAGATATGGGTATGCAATTGAATATGATTTTATTCCACCATATCAATTAAAGCTCACACTTGAAACAAAAAACATAAAAGGACTTTATCTCGCAGGCCAGATCAATGGAACAAGTGGTTATGAAGAAGCAGCAGCGCAGGGAATTATCGCAGGAATCAATGCTGCTTCATCGATACTTGACAAGGAACCACTGATTTTAAAAAGGGAAGAGTCCTACATCGGAGTAATGATTGACGATATTACAACAAGAGAAATCACAGAACCATACAGAATGTTTACGTCCCGGGCAGAATATAGATTGATTTTAAGGCAGGACAACGCGGATTTCAGATTAATGGAGTATGGGTTTAAGTATGGACTTATTGACGATAAAACATACAAAATTATGGAAGAAAATAGAAACCTCACAAAAAAATTTTGCGCCACACTTGAGCAGACATACCTTTCCGGTTGCCAGGAAAAAACCTCCCTTGCAGATTTTTTGCGAAGACCCGGAAATACTATTTATGATATTTTCCAGTTCTGTAAAGAACTTGAAAATCTTCCAGAGCACGTGAAGGAAGAAATTGAAATAGAAATCAAGTATTCTGGATATATCAAAAGAGAACTTGAAATGATTGAAAAAACATCACTGATGGACAGTGTAAAAATTCCTGAAAACATTGATTATTCGAAAATCACAGGCATTTCAACTGAAGCAAGAGAAAAACTGTCAAAATATAGACCATTTATTATAGGGCAGGCAAAAAGAATGGATGGCATCAGTCCATCTGATATCACAGCGATACTTATCCATCTTAAAAAAGTAAAAAAGATTTGTTAGTAGTGCACAATTTATAAAAACAATGGTCGTGGTATATAATTGAAGGGTCAGATAAAATCAGATAAAAGTAAATGGGAAAAATTAAAAGTATTGAGGAAGCAATAGGTCTTGTAAAAGATGGAGATACTGTCGCAACAGGTGGATTTGTTGGGAATTGCCATCCAGAAATGCTTTCTTTTTACCTCGAAAAGCGATTTCTCGAAACAGGTCATCCTTGTCATTTGACAGTTGTGTACGCTGCGGGTCAGGGAGACGGAAAGACACGCGGCATAAACCATTTCGCTCACGAAGGAATGGTGAAACGGGTTATCGGTGGGCACTGGAATCTCGTGCCAATGATGGGAAAACTCGTCATTGAGAACAAAGTTGAAGCATACAATTTCCCTCAGGGAGTTATATCCCATCTTTATCGTGATATTGCGGCAGGAAAACCAGGAACAATTACGCATGTGGGCCTATACACATTTGTTGACCCACGATTTGGAGGCGGCAAACTGAACAGCATCACAAAACAAGATATTGTGAAGCTGATTGAAATTGAAGGAAGACAGTGGCTATTTTATAAGGCATTTCCTATCAATGTGGCTTTTATCAGAGGAACAACTGCTGATAAAAACGGCAATATCACAATGGAAAAAGAAGCAGGATCCCTTGAAATGCTTCCAATGGCAATGGCAGCAAAAAATTCTGGAGGTACTGTCATTGCCCAGGTTGAGAGAATTACAGATGAAATTTTTAATCCGTATCTTGTAAAAGTCCCTGGAATTTTTGTTGACGCGATTGTTGTTGCTGAAAAACAATTTCACCAGCAAACATTTGTCGAAGAATATAATCCTGCTTATTCTGGTGAACAGAGGATCCCTCTTGAAACTCTTTTTGGAAAAATGCCGCTTGATGAAAGAAAAATTATATGCAGAAGGGCTGCAATGGAAATTGAATCTGGAGACATCATTAATCTTGGAATTGGCATGCCCGAAGGCATTGCTCTTGTTGCAGCAGAAGAGCAAATACTTGATGATATGTCATTTACAGTTGAAGCAGGCGCAGTGGGTGGAATACCGAGCAGTGGATTGAGTTTCGGAGCAGCATACAATCCAGTTGCAATCATTGACCAGCCATACATGTTTGATTTTTATGATGGTGGCGGACTTGACATTGCATTTCTTGGGCTTGCCCAGGCAGATAGCAATGGAAATGTCAATGTCAGTAAGTTTTCTTCGCGAATTGCCGGGGCAGGTGGTTTCATTAACATCACGCAAAATGCAAAAAGAGTCGTTTATTGTGGAAGTTTTACAGCAGGTGGACTGAAAATTGAAATTGTAGATGGTTCTTTGAAAATTCTGAGTGAAGGGATACATAAAAAATTCCTGAAACAGGTGGAACAAATTACTTTCAGTTCTGAATACGCAATCAAAAAACATCAAAAAGTTCTGTATATCACAGAAAGAGCAGTATTTCAACTTGACCAGGCAGGTCTGGTACTAATTGAAATTGCTCCAGGAGTTGACATTGATAAAGATGTCATTTCAAAAATGGATTTTGTTCCAAAAATTTCAGACAAACTCAAGACAATGTATAACAAAATTTTCAAAAATGAACCCATGGGGATTAAATACATCATAAAAAGGAAGAAATCATGAAAAAGGTTTTTATCATCAGTGCTACAAGAACACCGATTGGCGCTTTCTGCAAATCCTTAAGTAAGGTGTCGGCGATTGAACTTGGCTCTATCGTGATTTCTGCTGCAATAAAAAAGGTAGGTATACCTGAACAAAAAATTGACCAGGTCATTATGGGCAATGTTTTACAGGCGGGACTTGGACAGAATCCGGCAAGGCAGGCAGCAATTAAAGCAGGTATCCCAGTTAATGTCCCTGCAACAACGATTAACAAGGTTTGTGGTTCTGGATTAAAGGCAGTATCTCTTGCTGCCTGTTCCATTATGGCTGGTCAGGCAGATATTATTGTTGCAGGTGGAATGGAAAATATGAGCAGGGCACCCTACCTTCTTGAAAAAGCACGAAGCGGTTATAAGTTAGGTCATGGAACACTTGTTGATAGTTTAATATACGATGGACTGTGGGACATTTACAATAATTACCACATGGGAATTGCAGGAGAAAATCTTGCTGAAAAATTTTCAATATCAAGAGTGTCTCAGGATGAATTTGCTCATCAATCCCAGCAAAAATGGAAAGATGCGATGGAAAAAGGGTTATTTAAGGAAGAAATTACACCTGTTATTCTTAAAGATGCTGTCTTAGAACAGGATGAACACCCAAGACCAGATACGACATTTGAAAAACTTTCAAAATTGAAACCAGTATTCAAGGAAGATGGCACAATCACAGCAGGAAATGCTTCAGGTATTAATGATGGAGCAGCAGCAGTTGTTATTGCATCTGGCGAAACCGTTGAACAATTTTCCCTAAAACCAATGGCAGAAATAGTTTCATATGGCGAAGCAGGCATTGAACCCTCTTTGATGGGGCTCGGACCAGTACCAGCGACAAAAATTGCTCTTGAAAAAGCAAAAGCAACACTGAACGATATGGACCTGATTGAAATCAATGAAGCGTTTGCTGTTCAAGTGCTTGCTGTATGCCAGGAGTTGAAAATTAATATGGATAAACTTAATGTTAATGGTGGAGCAATTGCACTGGGCCATCCCATTGGTGCAAGTGGAGTGAGAATACTTGTGACGCTACTACATGAAATGAAAAGAAGAGATGCTCAATATGGATTGTGCACACTCTGTGTTGGCGGAGGAGAAGGAGTAACGATGGTAGTAAAGAGATAGGAAGATGGACGGAAAGACAGAAGCATTATTCACACTCTCTACGGCGCAGACAAAACTACGGATAAATCCGCACCCCTGCAAAC
>JBMFLH010000025.1:0-1386 GCA_049971295.1 Candidatus Ratteibacteria bacterium
CCTCTTTAACCGTATATCTTATTTTTTCTCTCGGAAAAAAAATCTACAACGAAAGAACTGCAACACTGGCAGCTGGCATTTCATCTATTTATCCATTTTTTATTTTTTATACCGGGTTTTTACTTACAGAAACCCTATTTATATTTCTGGTGGCATGGTGTGTTTTGTCGTTTATTAAACTAATAGAAAAAAATGTGCCTGCGTTTTATGGACTTGTTTCTGGTATCGTCTGCGGACTTGCTGGTTTATGCAGGCCAACAATGGAATTATTTTTTCCTTTTTGTGTGCTTTTTGTGCTACGCAGCAATCAGGAGATGAAAATAAAGTTAAAAAAGATGATATTGGCTATGACTGGATTTATTCTGGTTTTAAGTATGTGGATAATAAGGAATTATATTGTGCTTGGTAAATTTATACCAGGAACCACAATGGGTGGAGCAGTATTCTGGGAAGGAAATAATCCTTATTCTCAGGGAGGTCCGTGCAGATATTTTCCTGAAGGTGTCTGGCAGATTGAAGAAACAAAAAGAGATGCTGTTTTTTACATCTTAACATTTGATTGTATAAGAAAAGACCCACACAGGTTTATTTCACTGCTATGGAAAAAATTTATCAGATTTTGGAATGTAGTGCCAAATGCTTCTGAGTACAGCAGGACAATATACAATGTTATTAGTGTTTTGAGCTTTGGATTGTTGATTCCATTTTTCGTTCTTGGTATGTTTGCGCCTGTGCGAAATTGCAAAACAGGATTTTTAATTGGCATTATTGTGTTCTTTACTATTTTTCATATGATTTTTCTTGCTTCAATACATTATAGAATTGCCATAGAACCATTTGTGATTTTGTTTGCCTCGGCTGGATTTTTGTGGTTGATGGATTCTATAAAAGGAAAAATAAAGACATGAAACTTTCCATTATTGTTCCTGTTTACAATGAGAAGTCAACCATGGCAAGTATTATTCAAAAAGTGCTTGAAGTTCCTCTGGATAAGGAAATTATCATTGTTGACGATGGTAGCACTGATGGAACAACTGACATTATTAAACAAATGAAAGACAGGTATCCTGAAATAAAAGCCTATTTTATGGAAAAAAACATGGGTAAAGGTTATGCGATACGAATGGGATTACAGGAAGCAACAGGAGATGTGATTGTAATCCAGGATGCAGACCTTGAGTACGATCCCATGGATTTTCTTGTTCTAATCAAACCAATAATGGATGGCAGGGCTGACGTTGTTTATGGCTCAAGAATACTCGGTAAAAATCCGAAATCCTCATTTTCATTTTACGTGGGCGGAAGACTGCTTTCATTCTTATCAAATTTACTTTATGGGACTTCAATAACAGATGAACCGACCTGCTATAAAATGTTCAAAAGCAG
>JBMFLH010000025.1:1396-25743 GCA_049971295.1 Candidatus Ratteibacteria bacterium
TGATAAAATCCATTAGATTGGGTTGCAAAAGATTTGAATTCTGTCCTGAAGTTACTGCAAAAATCGCAAAAAAAGGAATAAAAATATATGAAGTTCCTATCAAGTATGCACCAAGAACAAAAAGAGAAGGCAAAAAAATTAAATGGAAAGATGGGTTAATTGCCATATGGACACTGATAAAATACAGAATTCTTGCTTAATATGTGGAGGAGATACCCGGGTTGTCTGGAAAGAAAAAAAATATATTGCAAGAAGATGCAAAAGATGTGGCGTAATCTTTTGCCCTCCTGCAGGTGATTTAAGAGATCTTTACGATGAAAAATATTTTTCTCACTGGTACATCAAATCATATTTCAAAAGAAAAAGATATCTTAAAAAACTTTTTTTGCATATCGAAAAAAAAATCACATTACCTCAAGGAAATTTACTTGATGTTGGTTGTGGTACTGGAATATTTCTCGAACTCGCAAAAAAAAGAAACTTCAATGTCACAGGACTTGATATTTCACCATTTGCTGTCGAACATTGTAAAAAAAAGGGTTTTGACGTGATCCATGGCGATATACAACAAGCAAAGTTCATTGACAAATATTTTGACATTGTAACAATGTTAGATGTTATTGCACATGTAAATTATCCATTAGAATATCTCAGGAGAATTAACAAAATTCTTAAAAACAATGGCCTAATTCTCATTAAAACACCTTTACATTCCATGTTACTTTTTCATATCGCCAATCTATTGAAATTTACTGGAAAATCAAAAGGTTTGCTTCATATTCCTGCACAGATATTCCATTTTAATTTTAGATCTATCAGAAATCTTTTATACCTGGCAGGATTTGAAACAGTTTGTGTTATAAAGACAAAAGATCTGCCTGGTTTTTTTCTTTCTCTTTCACCTGGTACAATATTTCTTTACCTTGTTAAAGTATTATTTCGACCAATTTTTATTTCAAATTCACTAATTATAATAGGCAGAAAATACGAAATTTCTCAGTGATTGCAAAGTTTCAGTGTATAATATGATATTGGTAAAAAAATGGGAAAAATACTGATAACAGGCGGAGCTGGTTTTATTGGAACAAATCTGGCATTGGATCTGGTACGGGATCCCAGAAATCATGTGATGATTTTTGACAACCTTGCGCGACCAGGCGTTGAAAAAAATTTGAGATTTCTTTTATCGCAAGGATATAAAAATCTTGAATTTATAAAAGGCGATATTAGAAATTACAAACTGGTCAAGGAAATTACCAGAGGAGTGAAATCTATTTTTCATCTTGCGGCTCAGGTTGCTGTGACATCTTCTGTTCATGACCCTATTTATGATTTCCAGGTGAATGTAATGGGCACATTGTTCCTTTTGGAAGCGTGCAAACAGAATTCCAGAAATACAATGTTTCTATATGCTTCTACAAACAAGGTTTATGGAGACCTTTCCCATTTGAAAATCAAAGAAACCAAAACGAGATATAAGTTGGTGCAGAGACCAGATGGCATATCAGAAAATGAATTACTTGATTTTCATTCTCCGTATGGCTGTTCAAAAGGTGCAGCAGACCAATATGTGAGGGATTACTTCCGTATTTACGGGATGAAAACAGTTGTGTTCAGACAATCCTGCATTTATGGGCCATATCAACATGGAAATGTTGACCAGGGCTGGGTTGTGCATTTTATTTTGCAGAATCTTGCTTGTAATCCAGTGACAATATATGGTGATGGAAAACAGGTGAGAGATATCCTGCATGTGCAAGACTTGATAGATGCCTACAAAAAGGTAATACATATGCCTGATCAATGTGCTGGTAAAATTTTTAATATCGGTGGTGGAACAAAAAATTCATTCTCATTGCTTGAGTTAATATCCCTTATTGAAAAAATCACAGGTAAAAAAATGAAGTATAGTTTTGATAACTGGAGGCCAGGAGATCAGAAAGTTTTTATCAGTGAAAATAAGAAAATAAAAAGAGAAATAAACTGGAAACCACAAATTTCTGGGAAGAAAGGTATAAAAGAATTGATTGAATGGATAAAATCACACCCAGAATTTTATTTGAGATAAAAACATGAGACACATTGGTGTTATAGGAGCAGGACACGTGGGACTTGTGACAGCTGCATGTTTTGCGAAAATGGGTAATATTGTCATATGCGCTGATAATGATATTGCAAAGATAAAAGGTTTGAAAAGAAATCAGATGCCATTTTATGAGCCACAACTTGAAGATATAGTGACAGATGCTATAAAAAAAGGCAGATTAACTGTCACATCTTCTGTGAATAAACTTGTCAGAAGTTCAGAAATCATTTTTATTGCTGTTGGTACTCCTTCAACTGATAGTGGTGAAGCAGATTTGTCAGCGATAGAAAATGTTATCGTTCAGATTGCAAAGGCGCTTAATTCTAAAAAACAAAAAAGAACATACAAACTGATCGTTGAAAAAAGTACTGTTCCTGTGTTTACCGGTCAATGGGTTAAGAAAACCCTGACTGTTTTGACGCCTACAGGTATAGAATTTGATGTTGCGGCAAATCCTGAGTTTCTCAGAGAAGGAACCGCAATAAATGATTTCTTGAAACCTGATAGAATTGTTGTGGGAGTGGAAAGTGAAAGAGCGAAAAGAATATTCCAGGAACTTTACAAACCTTTAAAAGCACCCATGATATTTACAGATATTAAAAGCGCTGAATTGATAAAGCATGCATCAAACTCTTTTCTTGCAACGAAAATTTCTTTTATAAACGCGATATCACAGATATGTGAAAAATGCGGTGCTGATATTGACAAGGTGGCTGAAGGCATGGGTTATGATAGAAGAATCGGCATGGCGTTTCTCAAGGCAGGAATTGGCTATGGTGGTTCATGTTTTCCTAAGGACATTAAGGCATTTTTTCGTCTTGCAAAAAGATTTGGTATTTCTTTTAATCTTCTTAAAGAAGTTGAAAAAATCAATAGGCAACAGCGGGCAATTGTGATAGAAAAGGCATCAAATTTTCTGAATGGAAATTTAAAAAATAAAAAAATTTGTGCCTTGGGAGCATCATTTAAACCGTTCACAGATGACCTGAGAGAAAGCCCTGCTGTTGACGTTATGAGAATGCTTATTTCGAAAGGAGCAAAAGTTGTTTGTTATGATCCAATGGCATTGAAAAATCTTTTGCGTACCCTACCAGATGTGTTAATAGCCCAAAGTCCTTATGATGCATTGAAAGACGCTGAATTGATGCTGCTTTTGACAGAATGGCCACAGTTTCAATCCCTTGATTTCAAAAAAGTCAGGTATTTGATGAAAAGGCCTTTGATTATTGATGGAAGAAATTTTCTTAATCCACAGTATCTCAAAAAACTCGGATTTCAGTATACTGGAATAGGAAGAAAAATATGAATGTAATTGTTGTTGGAGGCGCTGGATTTCTCGGGAGTCATTTGTGCGATGCGTTAGTGAAAAAGGCGGACAGGGTTTTGTGCATTGACAATTTTATTACAGGAAATAAAGAAAATGTTGCGCATTTACTAAAAAACAAAAATTTTGTTTTTTTTGAAGAGGATATCATTACCTGTGAGATTGAGAAAAAATTGCCATTTACTCCTGATATTGTGTTTCATCTTGCAAGTCCTGCTTCTCCGAAAGATTACACGAAGTATCCTGTAGAAACTCTGCTTGTGAATTCTCTTGGAACAAAAAAATGCCTGGACCTTTGTCTGAAAACAGGATCAAAATTCCTTTTTACCTCTACTTCAGAGGTCTATGGGGACCCTTTAATAAGTCCACAGAAAGAAGATTACTGGGGAAATGTTAATCCAGTAGGACCTCGGTCAATGTATGATGAAGGGAAAAGATTTGCTGAGGCAATTACAGTGGCTTATCACAAAAAGTACGGCATTAAGACATACCTTCCGAGAATTTTTAATACATATGGTCCACGAATGCGACTTGATGATGGTAGAGTAATTCCAAATTTTATTTCGCAGGTGATGAAAGGAGAGCCACTTACCATATATGGCGATGGACAACAAACAAGAAGTTTTTGCTATGTGGATGATTTAATAAGAGGTTTACTGATGCTTGTTGAATCAGACTATCACATGCCAGTTAATCTTGGAAACCCCGAGGAATTCACAATTCTGGAACTGGCAGAAAAAATCAGAAATATTACAAGAACAAATATTCAGATAGAATTTTTGCCGCCTCTTCCTGACGACCCGCGGAAAAGAAAGCCAGATGTAGAACTTGCAAAAAAGCTTCTTGGATGGGAGCCAACTATCAATCTGAATGATGGACTGAGAAAAACACTTTCCTATTACACCGGTAAAACACTATGAAAAAGGTCCTTATTACTGGGGGAGCAGGTTTTATTGGAAGTCATCTATGCGACGCGCTGATAGAGAAAGGTTATAAAGTTACAGTTTTCGATTCACTTGACAAACAGGTCCATCCTGCAGGTAAAATTCCTGATTATTTCAACAGAAAAGCGAATTTTGTGAAAGGTGATGTAAGAAATTATGACAAATTCAAGGATGTTTTGACTTCCCACGACTATGTTTTTCATTTTGCAGCAGCAGTTGGCGTGGGGCAATCTCAATATAAAATTTCAAAATATGTTGATGTAAATATTTATGGTACTGCAAATCTTCTTGATATACTTGTCAATGCCAGGCACCGTATTAAAAAAATCATAGTTGCTGCATCAATGAGCAGTTATGGTGAGGGTATGGCAAAATGTGAAAGATGTGGAATATTCAAACCAGAATTGAGAAATATTTCAGAAAGCGGAAAAAGAGAACGCAAATTCTGGGAAATAAAATGCCCGAAATGTAGGAAGATTGCAGTACCAATTCCAACAACTGAACAATCTCCGTTGACGGCTAATTCAATTTATGCTATTTCAAAAAAGGAACAGGAAGAAATGAGTCTTCTGATTGGAAAAACTTATGGTATTCCTGTTGTTTCATTAAGATTTTTCAATGTTTTTGGGCCGCGTCAATCTCTTTCAAATCCTTATACAGGAGTGACTGCCATTTTTATCAGCAGGATAAAAAATAACAATCCTCCTGTGATTTTTGAAGATGGTTTTCAGACAAGGGATTTTATATGGGTGGGGGATGTTATAAAGGCAAATATTCTTGCTTTGGAACAGGAAAGTGCAAATTATGAGATTTTCAATGTTGGAACTGGGAAACCTGTAAGTATTCTTGAAATAGCAAAACTTTTGATTAAGTTGTCAGGAAAATCACTGGAGCCCATTGTTACCTATAGCTTCAGAAAAGGGGATGTTAGGCATTGTTTTGCAGATATAAAGAAGATAAAAAGATTGCTTGGATTTAGGCCGGAAGTTTCATTAGAAAAAGGGCTAACGATGTTATTGGATTGGTCAAAACAGACAGATGCCAGTGATGGTTTTGAAAAGGCGTTGAAAGAGTTGAGGGAAAAGAAGCTTGTGTGAAGAAAACAATATTCTGTTAAGTATTGTAATCCCGGCAAGAAACGAGCAGGAAAATCTTGAGGAAACGATTGATTCTCTTTTTTCTTTTATTGATAGTGGTATTACTGAAATTATTGTCGTAAATGACCATTCAACTGATTGCACTGAAATGATTGTGAAAAAAATTGCTGAGAAAAAACCGCAGGTAAGACTGGTTCATAATGAAGATGAACCTGGTTTTGCGAACGCACTGAAAACAGGGTTCAGTCATGCAAAAGGTGAATATGTGGTACCTGTAATGGCTGATGGATGTGATAATCCGGTAACAATTCAATTGATGATTGAAAAAGCAAAAGAAGGTTTTGACCTTGTATGCGGATGCCGATATATGAAAAATGGAAAAAAATATGGAGGACCAAAATTCCAGAACTTTTTTTCTAAATTTGTTTGCCTTTCTCTATATTATCTTGCTGGCATACCAACTCGAGATATATCCAATGCATTTAAACTATATAGACGGAAATTGTTGCAACAAATATGTTTGAAAGAAAAGGGTTTTGCAATTTCTATGGAGGCTGCATTAAAATTTTATTTCGAGGGATATAAAATATGCGATGTGCCTACTACCTGGTATGGAAGAAAAAAGGGAAGATCAAAATTTAAGATTTCAAAAACCTTTCCCTATATTAAACTTTTTTTCTATGCAATAAGCAGATCATGGAAGCTTTAGATTTATCTGTTGTGATTCCTGCTTATAACGAAGAGAAAAGAATAAGAAAAACTATTTCAAAAGTACATGCTTACTTAGAAAACAAAAACATTTCATTTGAAATTATTGTTGTAGACGATGGCAGTATTGATTCAACTCGAGTAATTGTTTCATCCATGATTAGTAAATTTCCAAATATAAAACTGATTGTTCATTCAAAAAATGCAGGTAAAGGAGGAGCAGTTCAGACAGGTGTTTTGTCTGCAAAAGGAAAGATGGTTCTTGTTTCTGATGCTGACCTTTCCACGCCAGTTTCCGAGTTGGAGAAAATGGAACATTTTATTTCTGAAGGATATGATATTGTGATTGCTTCGAGGAAATTAAAGGATTCAGTCATCCCTGTTCCTCAGCCATGGCACAGAAAATTATCAGGATGGGTTTTTCAATTTTTTGTGCGTCAAATTTTGCGATTGCCATTTTCTGATACACAGTGTGGATTCAAGCTCTTTAAACGGGAAGTTGCAAAAAAAATTTTTCCAAATCTCAAACACAAAGGTTTTATTTTTGATGTTGAAATTTTGTTCAGGGCAGTACATTTGAATTACCGTATAAAAGAGGTTGGTGTAATCTGGATGAATTCACCATACAGCACTGTTAGATTTTTTAGAGATTCTATTCGTATGTTTATTGATTTAATTAAAATCAGATTTGGAAAATGAAAAACTGGTATGTTGCAATATTAATTTTACTGTATATTGGATGCTGCGCTCTGTATCTTTTTGGTATCAAATGGGGACTTCCTTCCTCTTACACAAAAAATTATTGTCCTGTGAACATTGGTGTTTCAGAAGAATATGTAAAACAGAGCTGGCAGATTTCAAAGGAAAAAGCAGAGGAAAAACTACCACGTTCGATTTTCAATTCTATCAGGTCATTTCATCCTGATGAACAAAATATTCTTAAAAGTATCAGCGCAATGTCCCCAGAGAAAATGGATTTCAATCCTCACTTTTTTGAGTATCCTTCCTGTCAAATATATCTTGTCGCTATTACTCTTAAAATGTTTTCAATAATGAAATTTGTGAATTTAACGAGTGATATTTCCTATTATTTCAACCACCGTGAAGAGATGGGAAAGATTTATCTTTCAGGACGATTATTAACAGTCGCAATGGCAGTATGTGGTCTTATACTTTTTACAATAGTAGCGGTTTCGCTATATGGAAAATGGGGAGGGCTTTTTTCCTCAGCGTGCCTGGGATTATCCCCGCTATATGTTATCAACAGTCACTATATGACAGTTGATATTCCTATGATCTTCTGGATCATTGTTTCACTTTTTTTTATCGTCAAGTTTATCAGAACAAAAAAATTTTTATTCCTTTGCCTATCATCTTTTTTTGTTGGTGTCGCAGCAGGTACAAAGTATCCGGCTGCCACAATGATTTTTGTTCTTCCTTTTGTGCACTTTGCTGATAGGCGGAATTTTAATGTACGCTTTTTTAAAGAAATAATGATTTTGTTTTTTCTTTGTCTCGTAGGATTTTTGATTACTACACCTTATGCATTGATATCGTTTCAGGAGTTTAAGCGTGATGTGATGTATCAAACGTTCTCGCGCGGTGTTGGCGTTTCGGATTTACTGAGTTATTTTCGATTTCTGGGAGAATTTTTTGGTGCATTGTGGGTTGGTGTATGGCTGATTTTGATTCTTTATATCGCTGGAATCTGGATTCAGGCAGCACGAAGAAATTTTTCAGACAGGATTGTTCTTACATGTTTTGTGTTAATGCTTTTACCATTATTGAGTGCAGGAGGTTTTAAATATGCTCGCTATTATTTGATTGTTTTGCCCTTTTTAAGTTTAAGCGCTGGTTGTATTTTTGGTCGAATTTTAGAAATTCGTAACTTAAAATTTAGACTTTCAGGAATTGTGATTTGCATAATTTTTCTTTTGGGTAGTTTTTCAAAATCTTTTGCCTATTCTGTCTTAATGAGTAAAAAAGATGTTCGCCTGATCGCTGCAGAATATATTGAAAAAGAAATTAAGCCAGCAAGTACGATTATTTACACAAAGGACCCATGGATTTTTGAGGTTTCTCCTGTCAATCCATTAAAATATTCAATATCAATTATTCCTGAACAAAGTTTACAGAATGCAGAACAAGGGAGTTTTTTAATTATTGGCGAACTTCAGTATTTTTTAACTTCAGGTGATAGAGTGCAGGAAATGAACAAGAAAATATGGCAGATGGCGAAAAAAGGATTTATTGTTGAGAAAATTTTCAATAATCCTGTCCGGATTGGGCCTTTTGAATTTGATAACCGCTGGACACTTCACGATATGCTTTATGCTCATCCACTAATATTTTTGTTTTATAAGCCATGAACAAAATATTTGAATACGACCTTCCGTCCGATAGAATTGCGCAAAGACCTTTGGAAGAAAGGGACCAGGCACGTTTGATGCTTGTTGATCGGCATAGAAACGTCGTAGAACATTTTATATTCAAGGATATTGTACACTTTTTTTCATCCGGAGAAGTAATTGTTTTGAATGATAGCCGGGTGATTCCTTCAAGGTTGTATGGCAAGAAAGAAACAGGAGGACACATTGAATTGCTTTTGCTGAGTAAGGTGGATGAAAAAATCTGGGAAGTCCTTATCCATGGAAAAATCAAACCCGGAGTAAAATTACAATTCGCAGATATTTCAGCACTGGTTCTGGAGAAGAACAAAGTCGGTTCCTGGATGGTTCAATTTGACGCAGATGACCAAAAAATTTCTGAGATAGGCAAAATGCCAATTCCTCCATACATGAAAAGAATTCCCGACGACAGAGACATTATTGATTATCAAACTGTATACGCAAAGAAACACGGTTCGATTGCGGCTCCAACAGCGGGATTGCATTTTACCAATGAAATTCTTGAACAATTAAAAGCAAAAGGTGTCGTGATATGTTTTCTGACTTTACATATAGGATGGGCATCATTTCGTAAAATCAATTTTGACGGAAAACAGCCAGTGGTATTACCAGAATTTTTTGAAATTTCAGAAGAAACAGCCAGTATAATTAATAATGCGATAAATTCCGGAAAAAAGATTTGTGCAGTTGGTACCAGCACCGTGAGGGCACTGGAGAGTTCTTTCGTCAATGGTGCGATTGTCGGATGTAAACGTTCAACAGATTTGTTTATTGAACCAGGATATCATTTCCATTGCATAAACAAAATGATCACAAACTTTCATCTTCCCGGCTCCACGCATTTATACATGGTATGTGCATTTGGAGGTACATCGCTTATTCAAAAAGCATATTTAACAGCAATTGAGGAGAAATACAGGTTTTATTCCTATGGAGATGCGATGTTAATTATTTAGAAATCAGCATGTGTGTTAAAATTTACATTATCATGTTTTCTTTTACAATCACCAGTAAAGACGGATTTGCGAGAACCGGTATATTTTTGTCTCCTCATGGAGAAGTAAAAACACCTTGTTTTATGCCAGTTGCGACAGCTGCGAGTGTAAAGCTTCTAACTTCAGAAGAGGTGAAATCACTTGGTTTTGATGCTATTATCTTGAATGCGTACCATTTATATCTTAAGCCAGGACTGGAAATTATTAAAAATTCCGGAGGTATCCATAAATTTATGAACTGGAATGGTCTTGCCATTACAGATAGCGGTGGTTACCAGATGTTCAGTTTACCCGGTTCAAAGGTAAATGACGATGGAATAGTGTTAAAAGACCCTGAAAGTGGTGCTGAGCATTATTTTACACCAGAAAAGATGATAGAAATTGAACGACAGATAGATGCGGATATTATCATGTGTCTTGATTATTGTCCGAAAATCTGGGATAATGTAGATGAAATCAAAGCAAGTGTTTATAGAACAATTGCCTGGGCAAAAAGGTGTTCTGTTGTTCACTCTCAAAAGAAACAGCAACTGTGGGGAATCATTCAGGGTGGGACGGACATCAGCTTAAGAAAAGTGTGTCTGGAGAATCTTGAAAATCTGGCTTTTCCCGGTTATGGCATAGGTGGTTTAAGTATTGGAGAACCATGGAAATTGGCCATTGAAGTTGTAAATTCTATGTGTAGAATGATACCAGAAGAAAAGGTGGTTTATCTAATGGGCGTGGGCATGCCAGATCAGATTGTGGAATGCGTGGATGCTGGCATTGATTTTTTTGATTGCGCCATGCCAACGAGGATAGCAAGAAATGGGACTACCCTTAGCTGGTCAGGTAAATTTAATATCAAGGCGGCTTGGTGTAAAAACCAGCAGGTGCCTCTTGATTCTGAATGTGATTGTTTTGTGTGCAGAACATACACCAGGGCATACATACGGCATCTTTTTAATGCGAAGGAAATGCTTGGAATGCGATTAAATTCTTATCACAATTTGTATTTTGTTGGAAAGTTGATGGAAAAGATCCGTCAAAATATCAGTCAGGGAACTTTTCAAAAATTTAAAAAAGAGTTTCTTGAAAAATACAAACGAAAGGAGCAATATGCCTAATAGTGCACAGGGTGCATCATTATTTCAGGCGCTTTTGCCTCTGTTGTTAATTTTTTTGATTTTTTATTTTCTTCTGATTCTGCCGCAGCAGCGAAAGGAAAAGCAACGCAGAGAAATGCTGGATAATTTAAAAAAAGGCGATCGTGTCATTACAATCGGTGGAATGATAGCAACTGTGGAAGAGATAAAAGGAAAGATTGTGACACTGAAAATCGCTCAGGATATCAAGGTTGATTTTGTCAAAACAGCAATTGCCCAGGTCTATCAAGAAGAGAAAAAATCATGACAGGGTATCTGGACATTAAAAATGGTTGCGCTGGTGATATGATATGCGCAGCTCTGTCAGGTTGCGTGGATGTGAAGGAAATTGAAAAACATTTGAAAAAAGTGAAATTTCCTTCAAAATATGATATTGAGATTCGCCAGGTTGTACGATCCATCGGACACTTTCACGGAATTAAAGCAAATCAGTTTATTGTAAATGTTCAGGAAAAAGAAAATGAAAGATCTTACAGTGAAATTGTTTCAATTTTTTCAAACAGCAACCTATCTTCTTCGACAAAGAATAAAATATTGAAAATTTTTAATATTCTTGCAGAAGCAGAAGGCAGAGTTCATGGAGAGAATCTGGAACGACTGCATTTTCATGCGGTTGGTCAAACTGATGCTCTTGTTGAAGTATCTTTTTCTGTCCTTGCAATGGAACAACTGGGAATTAAAAAACTGGTGGCTTCTTCTCCAGGTATTTCAAATGCCGCACCTGCAACAATGGAAATGATTTCAGGAATTCCTGTGATATTTTGTGATATCCCTTTTGAAATATCAACGCCCACAGGCATCGCAATTGTGAAAGGGCTGGCAGATTCATTTGGTGATTCTTCGATCATGATACCACTTGGCTATGCGTATGGAACAGGAACACAAATCACTGATTTGCCCAATACTGTTCAGTTTGTGTATGGAAAAGAAATTTCAGAAAGGGTAGAGAGCATAGGTATTATTGAAACATCTGTGGATGATATGAATCCTGTGATTTTTGAGCATTTGATGGAAACCCTTTATCAGGCAGGTGCTCTTGAGGTTTGTTTTTTTACTGGTACCACAAAAAAATCACGGCCTATTTTTTTGATAAGAATTTTGTGCAAGCCAGAACATAGAGGTACAATCACAAAAATTATTTTCAAGGAAACAACATCCCTCGGCGTCCGGTACAGAGAAGAAAACAGGATTGTCCTTGAGAGGATTCAGAAAAAAATAAAAACTTCTTACGGTGAAATTAACGTGAAGTTTGGTTATATTGCTGGAGAAACAGTTAACATTATGCCAGAGTACGAAGATTGCAAGAAAATCGCTATCGAAAAGAAAATTCCCATTAAATTTGTAATGCAGGAAGCTATGAAAGTGGCTATTGAATTTGAGAGCCAAAACAGAGTATAATATTAGGTTCATTGTCTTCAGAATACAATAATTGGAGAAGAACATGGTGGTTGGTGTATGGATGGTAGAACTTCATATGCCATATGCGCAGAATCTCAAGGATAAAAGAAGCATACTCCAATCGATTCTTACAAAGTCCAGAAGTCGTTTTAATGTATCCATAGCAGAACTTGGTTATCATGATAAATGGCAAAGAAGTATTATGGGTGTTGCCTGCGTTGATTCTGAATCGCGCAGGGCTGAAAGTATTTTTTCTGCTATTCGTAAAATTTTCGAAGAAAATGGAATGGTCGTTGTGGTGAAAGAAAATATCAACTTTTATTCACTCGAGGATTGATATAATGATAGAAGAAGCAAGATACAACGCTGAAAAAATTGAAAAATACTGGTATCACAGGTGGGAAGAGGCAGAGTGTTTTCATGTGACGCACCATACTGGAACGCCCTATGTCATTGTTATTCCGCCACCCAATGTTACGGGATACTTGCATATTGGGCATGCGCTTAACAACACAATCCAGGATATTTTAATACGTTGGAAGAGAATGGCAGGTTTTAATGCTTTGTGGGTACCAGGTACAGACCATGCAGGCATTGCAACGCAGAATGTTGTTGAAAAAGAGTTGTTGAAAAAAGGATTGACACGAGAAGCCCTCGGCAGGGAAAAATTTTTGGACCATGTATGGAAGTGGCGCGATGCATACGGAAATAGAATTATTGAACAATTGAAGCGACTTGGTGCTTCCTGTGACTGGCAAAGAACCTGTTTTACGATGGATCAAAATTTTTCCCGAGCTGTCCAGACGGTATTTGTGAAGTTGTATGAGAAGGGGCTTATTTACAGAGGGACAAGAATTATAAACTGGTGTCCCAGGTGCACAACAGCGTTGTCAGACGAAGAGGTTGAATATAGGGATGAAAACGGATTTCTTTATTACTTGAGATACCCGGTTGAAGGAAACACTTATCTTGTAGTTGCCACAACAAGACCCGAAACAATGCTGGGCGATACTGCAGTTGCTGTGAATCCGTCAGATGAAAGATACAAGAATTTTATCGGGAAAATGGTGCGTCTTCCCTTTGTGAACCGCTTGATTCCTGTAATACCTGATATCCAGGTTGATATGGAGTTTGGGACAGGGGCAGTGAAGGTTACACCTTCCCATGATCAGGTGGACTATTCCATCGCAAAAAGACACAATTTACAGTTTGTGACTGTGATGGATGAAACAGCGAAAATGAATGAAAACGCAGGAATCTTTGCGGGACTTGATAGATTTGAGTGTCGTCGAAAAATTATTGAGCAACTGCAACAGCAGGGACTTATTGAAAAGATTGAACCGTATGCATATCGAATTGGTCATTGTTATCGTTGCGATACAATTATAGAACCTTACATTTCAAGACAATGGTTTGTTAAGATGAAAGAACTTGCTGATCCCGCCATAAAAGTGGTTTTAGACGGTGGACTGAAATTTTATCCAGAAAGGTGGACAAAAGTATATCTTCAATGGCTCTATAATATCCAGGATTGGTGTATCAGTCGTCAGATATGGTGGGGACATAGGATACCTGTATGGTATTGTTCAAATAGCAATTGCCCACCTATCGTGAGCGTTGAAACACCTGAGAAATGTCCCTGCTGTCATAATAAGAATCTTGTGCAGGATGATGATGTTCTGGATACATGGTTTTCTTCCTGGTTATGGCCCTTTGCTGTTTTCGGATGGCCAGAAAAAACAAAGGACCTTGAATATTTCTATCCCACCAGTACCCTTGTTACCGCTCAGGAAATTTTGTTTTTCTGGGTTGCAAGGATGGTAATGGCTGGTTTTGAATTTATGGGAGAAAAACCTTTTGAATCAGTATATATTCACGGCACAGTGCGAGATGAAACAGGAAGAAAGATGAGTAAATCTCTTGGTAATGCCGTGGATCCCCTTGAAATCATTGATGAGGTTGGAGCTGATGCTTTACGGTTCAGCTTGATTTCATTAACTTCTTTTGGACAGGACGTATTTTTGCCTGCAAAATTTCACTACAAAGGGAGAAATTTCATTAACAAAATATGGAATTCATTTAGATATCTTGAAATGCTCGTGGAAAAGACCAATTGCAAAATGGTCTCTGTTGAGATCGTACAGGACTTTTTTCAAGATCTTGAACTTGCTGAAAAATGGATTCTTACTTTGCTTAACAGCACGATAAGTCATGTTAGTAAGTGTTTGGAAGAATTTAAATTTAACGAGGCAGCCGATTCTTTATACGAATTTTTCTGGCACCAGTACTGTGATTGGTATGTGGAACTGACTAAGATGTATTCTGAAAAAGATCAGTACCTTGTGTCAAGAATTATTCCTGTTATGGTTTTTGTGATGATAAGAATATTGAAGTTGCTCCATCCGTTTGTTCCATTTATCACTGAAGAACTTTGGCATAGATTGAAAAACATCACGTACACAGATGATCAGTTTATAACAAAAAGTGCCTGGCCAACTGTTGATGTCAGGTTTGAGTTTTCTGAAGCTGTGATGCAGATGAATGAGATTAAGAAACTTGTGACAGAAATCAGAGATATAAAAACAACGTTCAAAATACCGATTACAAGTAATATTGAAGCCGTTTATTATGGAATTTCATTGCTTGATCTGGACGAGGCGAGACACAAAATTGAATTTCTTTCAAAAACAGTATTTTTGCGTGACCACGAAGCAAACAGACATTCAGAAGATGTACTTGTTCGCGCCTGGAATGAAGGATGGTTTGCATTAAAAGTAAAGGGTTTGCTGGACATTGATGCAGAAAAGAGCAAGATGTTGAAAGAAAAGGATAAAATTTCAAAAATTTTGGCTTCCACAGAAAAGAAATTATCAAATCCTAATTTTCTTCAACATGCTCCAGCAGATGTGATTGAAAAGACAAAAAATCTTCGTGATAATCTTGCTGCTGAACTGATAAGAATAGAGAAAAATCTTCAACTTTTAACCAGGGAGAAAAGATGAAAGCAATTATTGGATTGAGTGGTAAACAATTTTGTGTGAAAGAGGGCGATATGTTTGAAGTATTCAAACTTCCTCATCATAAAGGAAATCAATTTACAATACAGGAGGTTCTTGCAATTGAAAAAGAAGGGTCTTTGATTACAGATAAAGATGTTGTTAAAAATTGTAGTGTTATTGCTGAAGTTGTTGATGAGAAAAAGGGTAAAAAAATTTATGTTTTCAAGAAAAAGAAAAAAACAGGATATTCAAGAAAAATAGGGCACAGGGATATGCTTTCTATTGTAAAAATAGTCAAAATTCAGGCACCCAATGCAGCATCATAATATTTTAACCGGCAAAGACATTGCTGGCAAAAGAGCACTTGTCATTTCCTTCAAGGAAAAATCTGTTGACAATGAAGATGAAAATTTAAAAGAGCTTGAATCTCTCGCCTCTACTCTCGGATTGAATGTTGCAAAATCTTTGCTGGTGAGGCATCCAGACCCTGTTCATCCTGCTACTTACATTGGAAAAGGGAAAATTGAAGAAATTTCTAAATTTATTCACGAAGCAACCTGTGACGTAGTAATTTTTGAAAAAGAGCTTACACCTGTTCAGCAGAGAAATCTTGAAGAATCCTTTGGTGTGGCTGTTATTGATAGAACAGTGCTGATATTGTTAATTTTTGGAAAGCATGCCCATACTCTTGAAGGAAAATTGCAAGTTGAACTTGCGCAGATGACCTATCTTTTACCGCGACTGGCCGGTTCTTCAGGACGACTTTCGCGACTTGGTGGAACAATCGGGACAAGAGGACCAGGAGAACAAAAACTTGAAGTTTATAGAAGAAGGGCAAGGGAAAGAATCAGATTGTTGAACACAAGGATAAATGAGATAGAAAAACATAGAGGTATCATACGTGAGACAAGACAGAAAAAAAGTTTACCTGTGGCTGCGATTGTGGGTTACACAAATGCCGGCAAAAGTACGCTTCTCAATGCATTGACTCACAAACAGGATGCTCTGGTTGACAATAAATTATTTGCAACACTTGACCCTCTTACCAGAATTGTTTTTCTTGAAGACAGAACTTTTTGTTTGATTTCTGACACTGTGGGTCTTCTTTCTTCTTTGCCACATCATCTCATTGCAGCTTTCAGGGCAACTCTTGAGGAATTAAAGTATGCCCAGCTTTTGATCTGTCTTATTGATGCATCGGGTTTCAGCATTGAAAAACAAATCAATACAATTGATAACGTTCTTGAAACCATGGAAATACAGCATAAACCAAGAATTAATGTGTTTAACAAAATTGACTTGATAGACGAAACAGAAATAAGTTTTCTTGAAAAAAATTATCCTGGTTCAATTTTTATTTCAGCAAAGACCGGTGCAGGACTTTATGAATTGAAATGTGCGATTAAGGAAATTTTGAGGGAATATGTTCATTTCAGAAAATGATAGAAGAATCGTTCGTAAAATCTGTGATGAGATAGTCAAACATGATAGTTTTTTTCTTACCACCCATCAGGTTCCTGATGGTGATGGACTTGGGTGCGAACTTGCTTTTTCCATTGTTTTACGTAAACTTGGGAAACAAACGATTATTGTAAATGAAATGCTCCCTTCAGCAATCTATAGTTTCTTATCCGGTTATTCAGACATCCAGAGGATTGAAAAATATCAGGAAATAAAATTAACTCCGGATGTCGCTATTGTTTTTGATTGCAGTAACAAAGATAGAATAGGCAGGCCATTATATCTTATACCTGAATCTGTTGTAATGATCAATATAGACCATCATCAGGGTAATACTCAATTTGGACATATTAACTGGATTTGTGAAAGTTGTTCATCTGTTGGCGAAATGTGTTTCTTTATACTGGAGGAACTGAACTGTATTGATAAAGAAGTTGCAGAATGTTTATATGTCGCAATTTTGACGGATACGGGTTCGTTTAAACATCATTTTGATACCAGAACAATCAGAATTGTTGAAAAATTATTAAGTACCGGAATAAATCCAGAAAGTATTGCAGACCATATTTATCATAGTTATCCGGTTTCAACCCTGAAATTACTGGGACACGCTCTTATATTGCTTCAATACGATATGGATTTGCGTACTGCCTGGACTGTTCTTGACGAACAGATGTTGGTGAAAACAGGTGCCTTTGAACAGGATGCAGAGATTATTGTTGACACGTTACGTTCCATTGGTAATGTTGACTTTGTTTTTCTTGTAAAAGAAAGAAAAAACGAAATTAAGTTCAGCTTACGCAGCAAAAAGGATTTCAATGTTCGCGTGATTGCTGAGAAGTTTGGCGGAGGCGGACATGATGGTGCAGCTGGATTTTCAATGACTGGTATCACACTGACAGATGCTGTCGAAAAGTTTTTACGATATCTGAAAAAACATCATTCTAAAAGGTAGATTGAAAATGGATACACATCTTGATGGATTTTTGAATATTAATAAACCGTCAGGAATGACATCGTATGACGTGATCAGATTTATAAAAAAAATACCGGGGTTTAAGTCCAGAATTGGGCATACAGGAACACTTGATCCTCTTGCTTCTGGCGTTCTTGTCGTGTGTATCGGTCGGGCGACAAGGAAGGCAGGCAAGTTTTTAGCCATGGAGAAAGAATATTTGGCAACATTGCTTCTTGGCATTACAACTGATACAGACGATATTCAGGGAAAAGTCCTTGAATCATCACAGATTAATCCAGAGGCAATAGACGAACGACAGATTTATAAAACAATTCGTTCCTTTTCTGGTGAGATTGAACAGGTTCCTCCCAGTGTTTCAGCATTACGAAAACAGGGCGTACGACTTTATAAGCTTCACAGGCAGGGTAGACCAGTGATTCCTGAACCGCGAAAGGTTTTTATTTATGAAATAGAAGTAAAAAAGATAGAAATTCCGAGGATTGTTTTCAGGGTAGTGTGTTCAAGGGGTACATATATCAGAGCACTATGCAGAGATATTGGAAAAAAGCTTGGATATGGAGCTGTTCAAGAATCCTTAATAAGATTACGGGTTGGGAAATTCACAATCGAGAATGCCGTTGAATTAAGACAATTGAACGAAAAAAACTTGCAGAAATACATTATACCTTCTTCTGAAGTATAAGATGAACAAGTTGATCATCAGCGCTTCGGGTATCAGAGGGATTTACGGGGATTCTTTAACGGAAAATATCGCTACCTGTGCTGGCATGGCGTTTGGATTGTGGACGGATGCAAGAAACGTTGTGGTTGGAAGAGATACCAGGCTCACTGGAAGCTTACTTATGAAGTTCTTCATGGCAGGAGTTCTATCTACTGGAAGGCAGGTTTTTGATTGCGGTATTGTTCCGACTCCGGCATTGACATGGTTTGTTGAGAAACATCATAATTTTTGTGGTGCTGTAATTACTGCCAGTCATAATCCAGTTGAATACAATGGAATAAAATTGATCAGCCCATCAGGCACTTTCCTTAATTCGGATGAGTTCAAAACCTTTTTTAATATTTATCAAAAGGTTAGTGGAAAAGGAATTAAAAGCAAAAATGATATTGTAAATAAAAAAGAATTGATGGACGAATTTTTTTCCTGTCTTTTCAATTTTATAGATGTCTCGGCGATAAGAAAGAAAAGATTCAGGGTTGTTGTTGATCCGGTTCAGGGAGCAGGCGCTCTATATTCAAAAAATTTTCTTGAAATGCTTGGATGTGAAACAAAAATTATTAACGAAAGCCCATTGGGTAAATTTTCTCATCATCCTGAACCTGTTCCATCCCATCTTAGAAAACTCTCATATATTGTAAGGGATGAAAATGCTGACATAGGATTTGCTCAGGATCCAGATTGTGATCGGCTGGTGCTGGTTGAAAAAGGAGGGAAATTTATTAGTGAGGAGCAGGGGCTTGCAATTTCAATTCAATGGATGCTTCAGAGAAAAAAGGGACCTGTTGTTGTAAATATTGCCACAACAAAACTTATTGACGATATATGCGCGAAATTTCAAACACAGCTATTCAGAACAAAAGTAGGGGAAGTGTTTGTTGTTGAAGAAATGAAAAAAGTTGGTGCTGTTGCCGGTGGAGAAGGTAATGGCGGAATCATATTACCTGAATTTCATTATGGTCGTGATAGTTACATTGGTATGGGATTAATTCTGGAAATGATGGCAAAAACTTCGTTATCTTTATCAGAAATTCTTGGAAAATTACCTCGATACAAATTTATTAAAAGAAAAATTGAATTTCCTAAAGAGCGTATTGAATGGTTGTACAAATCTATTGAAAAAGAATTTTCAGAAGGTCGCATTAGTTACCTGGATGGATTAAGAATTGATTTTGACGATGTGTGGTTTGGAATAAGAAGTTCTGGAACCGAACCAGTGATAAGAATTTTCGTTGAGGGCAAAAAGCAGAGCAGGATTTACCAGATTATTAATCTGATTGAACGATATATTACCTCTTTCGGTAAAAATTCTTGATAATTTTCAAGACCTCTTCAGCAGTGTCCACCATATTAATGATTTTCAGATCTTGTTCATCAATGTACGATTGCTTTACAAGAAAATTTTTCATCCAATCAACCAGAGGTTCCCAGTGATTCCTGTTAACAAGTATTACTGGAAATTTTTCAACTCTGCCTGTTTGAACCAATGTAATAGCTTCTGTAAATTCGTCAAGAGTTCCAAATCCGCCTGGAAATACCACAAATCCTTTTGCATATTTAACAAACATTACCTTTCTTACAAAAAAATACCGAAACGTAATAAGTTGGGAAATATATTTATTTGGTTTTTGTTCGTATGGCAATTCTATGTTCAACCCGATGGATTGTCCACCTGCCTCAAAAGCGCCCTTATTTGCGGCTTCCATGATACCTGGTCCACCGCCTGTAATTATAGCATATCCGTTTTTTGCCAGAAGCCTTCCAAGTTTTTCTGCTTCTTTGTACCAGTGATCGTCTGAGGAAACTCTGGCAGAACCCCAGATAGTAACTGCTTTTCTTACATTTTCAAAGATCTCAAAGCCATCAACAAACTCTGCCATGATTCTGAAAATTCTCCATGATTCCTCGTGATATGCCTCTTTATTTTTCATTGTTTTCCTTTACTTCTTCAACAACAATTGTCATACCATCAAGTTCTTTTACACGGACTTTTGTTTGTGCGGGAATTTCTTTTCCATGACTTATTGCTTTCCAATATTCTCCGTGGACAAAAACTGTGCCTTCTGGTTTCAAGTCAGTAATGGTTTTACCTATTTCACCAATAATGCCTTCTTTCCCTGTTGTGACTTTTCTGGTACGAGTGCGTTTTACAAGCACCAATAACCCCGTAATAAGAATTACCATTATTGAGTAGATTAGCACAAGAACAGCTGCAGAAGAATGAAACTCACTCTGAGGCGAACGGAAAAATAAATATGTTCCAAGTCCCACGGCAATGAATCCTCCTATCGCGAATATACCAAATCCTGGAGCTGCTATTTCCAATAAAAGTAATATCAAACCTGTTACTATCAGTAAAATTCCTGCGATACTCTGAGTGAAAGTTTGAAATGCAAACATAGAAAGGATAAGGCAAATTGTACCCACCACCCCTGGTACAGCAAAGCCAGGATGAGAAAATTCAATAATAATACCCAGTATTCCTATCGTCATAAGAAGATATGCAACAGTAGGATCGCCTATGGTATTGAGCAGCTTTTCTCCAAAGCTTTCGGTAATCTGTTCAGCAGGCATGCTTTTTGTATCCAGTATTACAATTTTTCCTGAAGCAAGTTTCACCTGTCTTTGGTGAAGTTTATTGATGAGATCTTCAATATCTGTGGCGATGAAATCAGCAACATTGATTTTTACTGCTTCCTCAGCAGTTGTTGAAATGCTTTCTCTGACTGCTTTTTCTGCCCATTTTTCATTTCTGCCGGTATGATAACAGATACTTTTGATAAAACTTACAGTATCATTGATAACCTTTTCCTCCATGGTTTTATCCATTTCTTTTCCTATGCTTACTGGATGAGCTGCTCCGATATTTGTTGCAGGAGCCATGGCAACAATGTGACAGGAAAGTGCGATAAATGTCCCTGCTGAAGCGCACTGTGCTCCTCGAGGAGCAACATAGCATACGACAGGTATTTCTGAGTTTAGAATTTCCTGGACTATTTTTCTTGTTGAAGCAAGAAGACCACCGGGTGTGTCCATCATAAGAATCAGGCACTGTCCATTCTGTTTTTTAATATTTGAAATGGCTCTTTTTATCTTATAATAAACAACTGGATTGATTGTTCCATCGATTGTCAAAACATAAACATTTCTGTTCAACGACTTTGCGCCCTCAGTATTCCCTGATGCAAATCCAAGAATCACCAGACAGCAAATTAAAGCACGAGTATATCTGGCCTTGAAATGCATGTTCCTTCTATTTCTATTTCTATTTTTGGCCATGTATCATCCTCAGTAATAATAAGGTTTCTATCTGTTGTTACTATGATTGTATCCTCTGATTTTGTTCCAGTGATTGAAGGGTTCCACGCAAATGCATAGCCAGGTTTAATAACATCGGTACTTTCTGGTGTTGCCCTGTAGTATCTTGTTTTATAACCACACGGACCCCCCTGATGGTGTTTTTCCCACTCTTCAGAAAATCCCGTTGCTTTGTAAGCTTCAATACCTGTCTTAAATACTTCGCCAATTGTTTTACCAGGTTTTGTCGAGTTGATAAATGTGGCATCAACATAACATACTGCCTGATGCTTTTTTAAGATTTCTTCAGGCGGTTTTGAAAAACTGACAAGACGTGTCATAGAGACAATCAATCCATTTTCGTATACACACACGACCACCATTGCATATTTTTTAATTTTTTTATCAGTTGCCACAGGATGTCTGAACTTTGCAATTCTTTCGTCTGCCGCGATAAGAATTACTACAGGAATTGCTCCACCTGTCCAGAATTTTTTACTTAAATTTCCAGCTACTTCATTTTCTGCTAAGCCGGGTTTTATGTCGTGACACACCTCTGATACAATTTTTGTAATCTTTTGCCCCAGGTTATGGAATTTTTTTATTTCTTCGTCTGTTAATGGGAAATGCAGGTGGTCAATGTCAGCATATTCAAGTTTGCCTCCGGGTTTATCAATTGCGATTTTACCATTGACGATTTTTTGTGCATTTTCGAACAATTTTTCATCCTGGTGCCAGTTTATAATAATGTCTTCCACTGGAATATCTAAAAGTTCTTCCTGTTTTATTCTTGTTGCTTCAATGTTGTTTGCAAGTAAGAATATCTTTTTTTCTGTCACAAGCAAACTGCTGGCACCATATTCTGTATTTAATGCCACGTAATTTCTACCGCCCCCTGTGAACCATGCAAAATTGGAGATTCTGTTAAGGATAATACCTGAAAGATTTCTTTCTGAGAGAAAATTTCTGATTCTTGTCCATTTGATATCAATTTCGTTTTTCATAATGTCCTCCTGACAAACAATATTATATCAAAGAATAAACTGAAGGAGAAATATTTTTTGGCAATTAACTGTTTATTTGCTAAAATCTTATCATAAATTTTACACGGGGAGTTAATATGAAAAAATTTGTTCTTTTTCTTTGCGGTGGTTGGGAAGGTCATCAACCAGAAGAGTGTGTTTATCTTTTTTCAGATATTATGAAAAATGAGGGAATGGATGTTTATATCTCGCATTCACTTGACATCTTACTTGACAAAGGATTTATGACAAAAGTTGACCTTATTGTTCCTGTCTGGACAGCAGGGAATATTACTGCCGAGCAGGAAAAAAATTTACTTTATACCGTGGAATCTGGTACTGGAATTGGTGGGTGGCACGGCGGAATGGGTGATGCATTTCGTAGCAATCCTTCTTATCAATTTATGGTGGGCGGTCAATGGGTTGCTCATCCTGGTGGAATAATTGATTACGAGGTTAATATAGTGAAACCTGAAGACCCTATTGTACAGGGTATTAAGGATTTCAAGATAAAATCAGAGCAATATTATATGCATGTCGACCCTTCAAATGAGGTTCTTGCGACAACGACTTTTACAAAAGACACAGTTCCATGGATAGAAAAGTGTATAATGCCTGTTGTATGGAAAAGAATGTACGGCAAGGGAAAAGTTTTTTATTCTTCTCTCGGACACGTGAGAGCTGACTTTGATATTCCTGAGGTGAGAGAAATTACAAGACGGGGACTTATCTGGGCTATTCGTCGGACATAGATATAAACTACTTTCACAGGGAGGAGAAATGAAAATTTATATCTGTACTGACCTTGAAGGAGCGACAGGTGTATTCAAATTCAGTCAGACAAGACAGCAAGGCCCGGAATTTGAGTCAGCAATGAGATTATTGATGGGAGATGTCGCTGCTGTTTGTGAAGGATTGAAACAGGCAGGGGTGAACGAAATTTATGTGCTTGATGGACATAATGGTGGAAACAATTTCATTCCAGAATGCATGGTAAAAGGTGTAAGGTACATTACAGGATATCCAAGGCAGGGTAATGTACTCTATGGACTGGATGAATCTTTTGATGGGTTTATCATGGTTGGTTATCATGCAATGAATGGGACTCCTGATGGTGTTTTACATCATACTCAAAGTTCTACTGTGGAGGCCAAATATTTTTATGATGGTGTGGAACGAGGTGAAATTTATCAGTGTGCAGTCATTGCAGGTCATTTTAATGTCCCAGTGATTCTGGTCACAGGCGATGAAGCGGCATGTAGAGAAGCAAAAGTAATGCTTGGGGATGACTTACCAACAGTTGCAGTGAAAAGGGGTATAAACAGAGAAGCCGCCATTTTGATTTCGCCTGAAGAAACAAGAGAGATGTTGATTGAAGGAGCAAAAAAGGCTATTGAGAAGATGCCAGTTCTCAAACCATACAGGGTGAAATTCCCGATAAAACTGCGCATAAAGCGACTTGGTCCAGAAGGTGCAACGCTGGAAAATCCGTATTTTTCTGAAAAAGAAGTGGAAGTCAAAAATGGCCTGGATATAATAAGTGGAAGCATTTAGTTCCAAAGAAGTAGTCAACAATTGATTTATTACAAGCAACGGAGTTGCAAAGGGATAGGAGAAGTCAGTGCAAGTTTACCCTTTCTTCTTACTTTGTTTGTTCAAGCGTCGGGAACCTTAAATGGTTTTTGACACATTCATATAACAAAAGTACAATAATTCTGTTATGGAAAAACAGAAAAAAATTGAAATTTATGACACTACATTGAGGG
>JBMFLH010000026.1:0-25419 GCA_049971295.1 Candidatus Ratteibacteria bacterium
ATCAACTCCAGCAAGTATAATCGTAACATCAGCAATTGTTTCTCCAATGCAACTTGCTTTAAACGTCGGGATATTCACATAACTGGGAGCTCTAATTTTATGCCGTACAGGACGGCTTGTTCCATCACTCCTCACATAATGATAGCACTCGCCCCTTGGTGCTTCATAACGACCAATCCCTTCTCCAGGCGGGATATAGCGAACTTCAGTGGCAATATCACCCTTTATTTTTCTCAATCCACCAAGACATTGTTCAATAATTTTAATAGATTCAAAACATTCAAGAAGTCGCACGACTGCCTTTGAAAAAACATCGCCATCCTGACAGGTTATTACCTTCCACTCCACCAGATCATATGCAGCATGTGGATTATCCCTCCTTACATCAATATCCACTCCTGAAGCCCGCGCTACTGGGCCAACTGCGCCATAGTCTTTAATATTCTGTTTTGTTAAAACACCTACTCCCTTAAGTCGGGCAGCAAGAACAGGATCATCAAGTACTGCTGCTGTTAACATTTCAAGTTTTCCTTTTAATTCATCAAGAATCTTTTTAATAATGTCAATATCTCCATTTTCAATATCCCGTCTTACTCCACCAATTTTCATTATGCAGTAGTGATTTCTATTTCCAGTTACCATTTCCATTATATCAAGAATGGGTTCCCTGTATTTCCATGCCCACATAAAAACAGTGTTGTAACCAAGAAAATGCCCGGCAAGACCCACCCATAATAAATGACTATGCAGTCTTTCAAGTTCACCAATAATTGAACGAATGTACTTTGCCCGTTCAGGAATATCTATCTTCAAAAGGTCCTCAACAGCATTGCAATATGCAATTGGATGAGATGTTGAACAGATACCGCATATTCTTTCAATCAAAAAGGTTACCTGATCCCAGTGTTTGCTTTCTGAAATCTTCTCAATCCCTCTGTGGTTATAACCAGCCATCCACTCAATATCCACAACTCGTTCACCGTCACAATAAAGGGCAAAATACTCTGGTTCCTCAAAAAGAGGATGATACGGCCCAATTGGCACGACGACTTTTTTCATTCATTAACCCTTTGTTTTGCATCCTTCCTTAATGGATAAAAACCTTCAGGAAATTCATCTGTTAAAAATCGTTTCAACCCTGGATGATTCAAAAATTTAATACCAAGCAGTTCATACATTTCTCTCTCAATGTTCAAAGCGCCTTTCACAATGGATGAGATTGATTCAACATAGGGATTATCCCTGTCAAGAAAAACTCGCAATGAGATAACAATACCCTCAGGATCAAGAGAAAAATGATATAGAATTTCCATATTTTTCAGATTGTCAACTCCAGAAGCAGTAATAAATCGCGCATCCATATCCCAAAAAATAAATTTTACAATATCAGTCAGGTTATCCTTATCTATTTCAAGATAAATTCGTTTTTCATTATGGGAAAAAGCACTTTTTATTTTACTCTCAAATTTTTCTTTTATCTTTTCAACAATTTCCATATTTCCTCACTTAATTTTCTCAAGTAGTTTCACAATACCAGCAATCATTGCTTCTGGTTTTGGCGGACATCCTGGAATATAAATATCAACAGGAATAATCTTATCAATGGGTCCTGCCATCTGATATCCATCTTTAAAAATTCCTCCTGTGCAGGCGCAGGCGCCAATCGCAACAACGAAACCTGGTTTTGGCATCTGTTCATAGAGTTTTTTTATCCTTTTTGCATTTTTAATGGTTCCTATGCCTGTCACAAGAAGCACATCCGCATGCTTTACACTTCCCACCAGAACCATTCCAAATCTTTCAATGTCAAATCTTGGAGTAAGGCAATCAAGAATTTCAATGTCGCAATTGTTGCAGGAACCTGTTGAAAGATGAAACACAAAAAGCGACTTTTTTAATGCCTTTGTTTTTAAGTCAATCGCCATAAGTTTTTCCTCAATAGCCCATCAGGGCAATTATCACAGCAAAAAAACCTAATATTGTTAACCAGCCCCATGAAAATTTTAGAATCTGGTCTGTTCTCAATCTTGGGTTTGTATTTTTAATAAAAATAATAAGCAAAAGTACAAATAAATACTTCAAAATTCCTGTTACTGGATTATGAAAACCGCCCAGAAAGTAAATCACAAAAAATGTTACACCGAGGGAAAGTAAAATCCACTTCATCATTTTGAACATTGCCAGTAATGGTCCAGAGTATTCAACGAATGTGCCACCTGCAATTTCTGTTTCTGCTTCAGAAACATCAAAAGGCACATACCCCAGTTTTCCCTGAAAGGCAAGCAATCCCACAATAAAAGCAATAAGCCCTGAAAGATATCCCACATTTATCTTATACATCATCTGATAATTCATAATTTCTGATATTTGCGCAGATTGGTATTTAACGACAGGCACAAGTACCGCCAGAATAAATGGCAGCTCATAACTCAACATTAGCCGCAGTTCTCTTCCTGCTCCAACTGAGGCAAGGACATTACCACTTGCTGCACCTGATAGAAAAATTGTAATTGAAGGAATCATCATCAGATAAATAAATATAAACAGGTCCCATCTTATCGGATTATAAAACATTCCAGAAAGCAAAACTGCCCCTGTTATTATCACAGCAAAAATTCCAATAACAGGAGACAGGAAAAATAAAAACTCATTGGCTCCATCAGGTATTACGGTTTCCTTTCCTGTAAGTTTCAAAAAATCAGCAAAATTCTGCCACCATGGCGGACCAACTCTCCATTGCAGGCGAGCCGTAATTTTTCTATCAAGCCAGCCACTCATCATTCCGGATATTCCGAAAATTACAAAACTTCCAACAATCAATAGAAAAATTTTTAAGATGTCCACAATTATTTCTCTTGTAACTGGTAAATTTCAAGCCAGTTAATCACTTTTACAATAATGTATTCTCCAATTTTATGAAGATGTTTTAATTCATTAAGTTGTTCTTCCTCCACAATTTTGAGCGCACCATAAGGACAACTTTTCACACAAACAAATCTGTCTTGTTCATTCAATCTATTTCCAATGCAAATATCGCATCTTTCTGTAAGATATTGCAAGATGTCAATTGGTATTGTTCCAAAAGGACATGCAAGAGCACAACTTTTACAGGAAATGCAAAGAAAATTAGACCTTCTAATAATACCATTTTCTCTTTTCAGAGCATTGTTAGGACAGGCATTTACACACGGATAGTCATCGCATCGCCTGCAGGCAAAAAGGAAAGCAATTTCCTCCCTGAGAGCAGTAATACCATTGTTTACAGGATGAAAAATATAACTGCATTTTACCACGCACTCAGAACATCTGTTACAAATTTCATAATCTATAAAAAGTTTTTTCATTTATGCCCAGACTCCTGGTTCATTTTTTACCAAATCATAGGTAAATACTGGTCCATCCTTGCATACAAAATACGAACCTATCAAACAATGCCTGCAATGACCGACCGCACAATACATTTTTCTTTCCATTGAAAGATAAATATCTCTATCTTTGTACCCTATATCAAGAAGTTTAAGTGTAACAAATTTCATCATAACAGGAGGTCCGCAAACAATTGCAACGCTATTTGAGATGTCAATATCAAGATTGTCAAGGGTTTTTGTAACAAGCCCTTCTCTGAATTGCCAGTTATTATCTTTCTTGTCAACTGTAATCCTGAAAGAAATTGGAAATTTTTCCTGTAGTTTAAGCCACTCATCCAGAATAAGATTCTTATAAATATAATCAGCAGGCGTTTTTGCGCCACAGCAAAACACAATTCCTTTGTATTGTTCAATCGTCCCAATAAGCGCATAGAACAAAGAGCGAATAGGCGCCAGTCCCACTCCGCCACCTACAAGTAAAACTTCTTTCCTTGTAAATTTGTCAAGGGGATATGGCTTGCCGTATGGACCTCTGATTCCAACGACATCTCCTTTTTTCAACTTATGGATAGCATCAGTCACAAGTCCTGTTCGCATCACAGTTACTTCAATCTTATCTTTTATAAAAGGCGATGAAGATGGAGTAAAAGGTGCTTCTCCGATGCCAGGAACTGTAAATGAAATAAATTGACCTGCCTGAAAAGTAAATTCTTTTTCTGGTATCAGTACCACTGTTTTAATAGTCGGAGATTCGTCAATCACACTTTCAACAATGCATTTCAATGGTTTATAGATATTTGACTGATTCATATTTAACATCCTTACAGATATCCTCAAAAATTGTATCCTCAAAAATGCACGAAAGAACCTTTCTCTTGTCAATTTTACCCGGGCACCCAGCAATGCATCTTCCACAACCAGTGCACCCTATCATTCCAAAATTGTCAACCATATATTGATATTTACATGCCAGTCGATTTCTGTATCTTTCCCACAGTAGTGGCCTTGGGGAAACTCCGGATGCCATCCTTGCATAGCCAGGTAAAAGACACGAGTCCCATATTTTTGCCTTAACAAAATTTTCGTTTTTACTCACGTCCTCAAGCAGGAAACATACACACGATGGGCATACATTGGTGCAGCTTCCGCATTGAACACAATTTTTCCAGACCATTTCCCATTTTCTGGAATCGAATCGGATTCTAAATTCTTTTGAAATTTTATTCGGTATGTGAAATTGCTCATTGTACTGCAAAACCTTTGTTGAAATATTTTCTCTCAATTTTTTTCTTTCTTCGAGAACAGGTTCGTTGGCGTCCTTCAAAAAAGATCTATCTCCTAATAAAAACTCGCCTTTCTCAGAGCCAACATCCACAACAAAACCACTTTCAATCTTCGTTAAATTCAGGTCAAAACCCCCTTCTGGATATGGATTTAAACCAAGCGATTTGCAAAAGCAAACAGAAAGCGGCTGAGTGCAATCTATTGACACGATAAAGGTATTCTGTCTTCTAAAAATAAAATTTGGATCTCTGTAATCACCATCAAGGAAAACTTTGTCCAGAATTTTTAAGCCCTGTAAGTCACAATTAGCAACGCCAATAATAACGCTTTTCCTGGGGTTTGTAATTTCAGGAACGATTCTTTCCTGAAAAGGTTGGAAGAAAAATTTCAACGGTTGAATTGTCCTGACTGCGCCAATGACAGCGTCATCAATATTTTCAATTGATAGCGGCTCATATAATAAATGCTGATTTCTCGAAAACGGAGCAAAAACATCATAAACGCCAAGCCATCGGCTGATGAAATTTTCTATTTTGTTGTTCTCTATAAAGTATGTGTTCATATAACTTTGTGAAATTAATCACTAACCCTTTTAAAAAATAAAATTTCATTAACTATACCATATGATATTTTTTTGTCAAGTGCTTGTAGTATTTGGGCACAGACATCGTTACCAGGTCCGCTCAACCAACTTTGAAAAATTAATTAAAATAGCCGGTATGCCTTTCTTTCAATCTCAGGAAGCATTTTGCGATGCTCCGAAAAGAGGCATATCAGCCATGGAGGTATCGTATAATTTTTTGGTATAGTACTAAGAGACCTCGTTTCAAAGATAAAATGTCTGGCAAAACAAATTATCAAAAAATAAGAGAGTCCTACCCTAATCTGCCTGTTAATTTTGCGCTCTTTCTCCTACAATACTTGATAGTGTCGACACTAATTCAGTCCTTGATTTCTTTCGCAGGGGGTGGTGACGATCTGTGTGACTATTACATTGTTCCAGTTGGGTAGACCGGTAACACTTCCAGTAGTAAATGTTTCTGTTGTTTCATTTTCAGACACTGCCTTGGTACAAATTAATGGCATAATCTGTATCACGGGTAATTAAAAAATCGCGTTAAAAACCGAAAAAATTTTCGAATAAATTCATCGAGACAAATAAATTTTTTTTGCTGAAATCCTTCCTGTATCGGTAAGAAATACGGCATCAATTAGGTTAGTTAAGTTATCTTTATCTGTATTACGTATCTTGTCTTTCAGGTTTACCAGCCAATCCGCATCGTATAAAACCTTAAAGTTCAAGGTATTAATTTTGCCTGGAGAATGATGAAACGCAATAATCTGACAGATTTCCTCTATATCCTCTTTTTTAAGTCCAACTTTAAGCAGAAGCTTGCGTGCAATTTCAGGTCCTTCCATTTCCTGAAGATTAGGGTTAGATGAACCGTATTTTTCTTCCGCTACTTTTATCCCCACATCATGCAGGATTGCCGCCGGAATAACAATATGCCAATCTGCTTTTTCTTCCTTTAAAATCTCTTCGACAAAATACAAAACCTTCTTAGCATGGTCAATTCTTTAAAACTCGTTCCCAAAGAAATTCTCTATTTCTTTTAAGAGTTTTTCCTTAATGGTCATAGATTTATTCTTCATATATTTGTTGTAAATTTCATCACCCACGCACTGCTTAGCATATTTACACCAATCTAAACAACTTGCTTCCTGAAGGCGTAAAACCTCTTTTTTACAATTTGGGCAAATTACCTTTATTTCGTCAGTCCAGATTTCCAGAATCTCTCCACATTCAGGACATTTTATCTCTTCAGGTCTAGGTTGTCTTATATTCTGTGCTCCGGGACATTTAAAATTCATTTTATATCCACCCTTTGATGATATTTCTTTGTAAACTTACCGCAATACTTTTTATGAATATCTTTCTTTTGACTTCACATGCCACCCCTTGAACTAAATTTATCAGACCAAAACAGCAAGAAACATGCATAATCATTGCGATTATTGTGTTTTCCTTGACGTCATCAATTAAGGATTTTATTTTCTCTACATATATATCTCGACCTTCGTCTAACTTTGGGCCAACAATGGCAAGGGCTTTTTCTTTAAGATAGTCCTTGTGAAAATCTCCAACAGTATAAACAACGTAGTCTGTTGAAAGTAAAACATCTGTCTTCTTGTAATAGGGGGCCTGAGGGGGGACTAAATACAATTGAATTGGCCATTGCCTTAATTCACAAACTTTTTTATCAGTTTCATCACCCTGGGATTTCTTTTCATTAGAATCCATCATTCCTGAAACAGGACAGCCTTCAAATAAATGATTATTTTGCTTCATCCCTTGCCACCTCCTTATCCTGCAAAAAGTTTAGACATATTTTTAGTTAACAGCACATTCAATCTTCTATCCATTTTTCAAAATGATACCAAATAAGTATCAATTTGTTAAGTAAATATATGAACTGGCCTGTTAACTTCAACCGGATATTTTCTACACGTAAGTCACACAATATCAGATAGCAAACAGAAGAGTCCTTATCTGAATTTTGTGTTTTTCTTTGCCTCAGAAATAATTTTCATTACTTCGAGCGCCTGTTTCCATGTGATTGGAAATGGCTTATTATTTCTGATAGATTCATATAGATAATCCCATATAAAGTGCATCTCGACATTCAACCGAGGATTAACCTTTATCGTTTCTTCAATCCATACAAGCTTCTCAGCAGAACCAAAATCCATTCCAGGAGTTCCAGGATTGATTTTCAATTCTGGCAAAGGCACCTGTGGGTCAAGATAACGAAGTTTGATTTCATTACCACTACATTCAAGAGCGCCCTTAGTACCAAAAACAAGGTATTCTGACTCTGTTATCGCTGCGCCACCGCTGATTTCAAGGTCTACAATTCTTTGATTTTTTCCTTTAAGAACTATATGAATATGGTCTTCTGCATCACCAGCAGCCACAACCCTTTTTAAATCACTCCACATTTCCTTCACAGGTGATTGAAGAAAACATAACGCGTGGTCAATAATATGCGGACCCCAGTTAAGCAATAATCCTCCGCCATACTTCTTTAATGTTTGCCAGTCATTCCGACGATTATAATGGTTCCGACGAAGTTTTATTTCAAAAACATCTCCTAAAATTCCTGAATCAATAATTTCCATGACATGCTGAAACGCCGGTTCAAAACGCCGGTTATGACGAACAAACAATTTTTTCTTTTTGCTGGCAGGCAATCTATCAATCTTCAATGCTTCACCATAACTGGTCGCCATCGGTTTTTCAACAAATACGTATTTATTTGCCTTTAAAGCCATGATTGCATGTTTTACGTGGTCGTTAGAACGGCTTGCGACATCAACCAGTTCAACATCAGGATCATTAATCAGGTCTTCAACTTTCTTGTAAACTTTGCATTCGTATTTCTCCACAAAACGCTTTCTGAAATCATCTACAATGTCGCAACCAGCAACAATTTTAAATTTATCCTTGAAATTATCCAGTTCAGAACAATGCATACCCCATCCCGCTCTGCCCAGTCCTATGATTCCAACTTTAATTGGACTATTTTTCATTTCGCTCTTCTCCTTTTATTCAAAACCCTGCCTGTTTAAGATAATTCCTGCTCTTTGCAAGGTCTATCAATGGGTCCTGAAGATGTGTATCCTGTTCCACAAAAACCCATCCATCATATCCACATTTCACCAGCTCTTTCATAACCTTGATGTTATCAAGCCCAATATTGCCTGCTCCCAGTTCGCAAAATCTTCCTCTTTTTGTCCATTGGTCTAATCCAATTTCTGGTTTCAAAACCAGCCAATCTTTCAAATGCACTGATACCAGCCGATTTCCATATTTTTTCACAATTTCAACAGGGTCCCCACCTGCAGCAGCAAGATGCGCTGTATCAAGTATCAAACCACATTCAGGACACCGGCTCAAAAATTCCTCGAGTTGCTCCTGAGTTTCCACCATTGACCCAAGATGATTATGAAGCCCAACCCGAATACCCCACTTTTTGCAAATCTCAACCTGATGATTTACCTGCCTGCAAAATACGTCAAATGTATCGCCAGTCACGGCTGTCCACACATAATTCTTGCCAAGCGCAGACGTCCATTGAATCGATGCCTGTGGAGTAGGACCAAGACACGTTGCAAAATCCATACCCAGTCTTTTGTAAGTCGCCGAGCGCAAAAGCGCCTCTGAAGGACTATTTGCCACAAGTCGTTCAGTACCCTCGTATCCTATTTCTTTTAATCCTATCAGACGCTGCTCAATATCAAACAATCCGCCATCCCACACATTCATACCATAATCAGCAACTCCAATTTTCATTTTGCTTTCCCCCTTTGTAAAAAAATTATGCACGGCATTATAACTTTATATTATTCGCAACAATGTTTGTAAAATAACAGATGGCAGAAACATTTAATCCCACTCTATTCTGTGTTAATCCTGATGCAATCCAATTTTTCAAGATTTTTTAACTCAATCTGATAAGCGTCAACTGAAACCTTTTTAAAGGAACATTTTGAGAAAACTGACGAAACAGATTTTATGTTTTCCTGTCCTGGAGAAAAAGTAATTTTCACATCTTTAAGATTTTTTCCTGTGTAATTGATGAGGAAAATCACATAGCCAGTTTCTGATTTTCTCAATATCGTTTCAACCAGCGGTTCGCTACAAGAAACTGGGCTTTTTATACCTGAAAGGAAATATCTGAAAATTTCCGGGATTTCATCTTTAAACGAAGTGGGTATAAAACTCTGAAGTTCATCAATCCCACCTCTTCCATATGGCCTGATAGGTATCGCTGGCTTGAAGTAAGTTGGTCCTGGTAGGAAACCCATAATAATTGCCTTTCCTTTTCCATAAAAATTTTCAATGCATGCTGGCTCTCCATTTCTGTATCTGGCAATTACTTTCCCTGAACCAGTTTGAAAAATCTGTCTGTACCCATAAATATCAAACCCAATTTTTCTGTTGCCAATGTGATTAAAAACAACAAAATCCAGTGGTTCTGCGTGGACAAGTTCAAGCTTTGGTCTTAAGGCAAGCACCTCTTTTTGTAATTTTGCATCTGTAATTCCGAATACATCCATCAAAATATTCATTGGCTTATTGTAATTATCAGAAAGTCCGCCGCCTGCAACAGAAATTAATGTTCCGCCCTGCTGTACCCAATTTTTTAATGCCTGCGCAGCAGCTGGCTTGAGATGGTCTGCTACCAGTATAAAAACATCGTAATTTTTCAGGTATCCTTCGATAAGATCTTCCTCAGAAAGTATATCAACAGGATATTGAAAGTGTCTTAAAATCAAATACAGGTTCTGCCGTTCCTGTGGATAAACGCAATTTTCGCAGAGACGACTGTTTTCTGGTTTCAAAGAAAGGTCCCAGATGTCTGTGCTTGAAGACCAGCCAATGGCAATTCTTGCTGGAACAAGTTTTGAATTAAGAATATCGTCTTCAACCTTGCTAAGTGTATAACTGACCTTTTTTATGCCCTTCATTACATCGGGGCATCCAATAAATGTACATTCCATTATCCAGCCAAAGTAATAGTAATGAAGCCACCTAAAATCCTGTGTATACATGGGATAACTGGCAAGTTCAACATAATCACCTGTATAACCCCGATTACCATCTGCAATCAAATATGAACCCATTGGACAATTGTGGTATTTACTCAATGCTCTTGCGAGCGCTGCTTCATATGACTGAGTTTGTGGTCCAATATAGTCAGGTGTTCCACCCCATCCCCAGGAAATTTCGCTTGAAAATTCAGTTACGCCTCTTTCCCTAAACAACAAAAATGGATCATCCCCTCTTGCAAGGACAGGCATTGAGCCAGTTGATGGATAAAAACTTCCTGAATTGGTTCTTGTGCCTTCCGGAAAGTATTTTTCTATCAATTCTGTTGCTTTAGCATTCAATCTTGCAAATATCAAAGATCTGAAACGATTCTGATGATAAAATGCAATATCTGAATCTTTTTCCACGTCATCAGGACTCAGGTCTTCGGATTTCAAATAATCAATGTATTGTTGTTTAAGCCCATCATATGTCATCAGAGTTCCAAAAGAAGGTGGACCAGATTCTTCAATCAACTTTATTCTGTATGGAATTTTTCTTCCTAGAGTTTTTTCAATATCCTGAACGATTTTTTTGTATCTTTCTTCAAGAGCAGTAAAATTACCCTGATAACATTCCTTTGTCATGTGCAGATTTTGTAACGTTAAAGCTCCGGTTGTCGTGTCAAATCCTTTAAGTGTGGGGTTCATTCCAAAAATTTCTGGCTGACTGCTATATGCGGCAGCATTTGCACCACAGGCAATCGCGAGGGCAAATTGTTCTTTCAAATACTTTTGTCCAAGACCAAATGCTATGAGAAGTTTTTTTGCGGGACTACCTGAAAGTTTATATTCATCGAGGATTTCCTTTTGTTTTTGCAAAATTTCTTCTACTGTCAGGGCTTTGTTCTTACCGAGAAGTCCCTCTTCATATCTTTGTTTTCCAATAGCGACAATTACAGAACAATTCTGTTCGGGTTGATTTAATTCAATTTTCTTAACAGTTTTTTTCAAACTTTCACTGGCAATTTCAATGATAACTTTTCCTGCTCCTTTTTTAGAAATACCGATTTCAGGTGGCATCACAGTTGATACCAGAATTACTTGCCAGTTAGTGCTTTCTCCTGAATTCAGCATTTCTCCTTTCTTTGGCTTATCTTTTGATAATCTGTCTTTTAAGGCGTAATAAACTTCCCTTGTACCTTTGTAGTAACCAATTAAATAAAGTGATGTTTGAATACTTACACTAACTGAACCTTCAAGACAACTCACTTTGATATAAACAGGTTTTTTGAATTTTGAAATGATTGGTGGTTCGAAAGGACTGCGCCAATTCCAATCATTTCCAGGAACAATGGAAAGATCGTCTGTAACGTACACAAGATCAATCACCCTTTTCGCAGCAGGTTTTTCATTGATGCCTTTAGAAATCACCATTTTTGCGTGCCCCTTTTCAAGTTCTGCATCCATGCCCTGATAACAGAAATCAGTATTGTGCCAGAACCAAGCGAGTTGCTCTGTATAACCTCTGTTAAATGGGAAGTATTTTTTATCACCCTTTTTACCAAAAACCTGTTCCGCCTTCACTTTACCATTTTGAATGATTGATATCTTGAAAACAGAACCAAAACCATAGCAACTTTCGTATCTCACCCACAGATTGTATTTTTTTGTTTCAGGGATTTCAATATCTTTTGTGGCAACTGCTGGTAAATCGGTTGCATCTGCCATTATTAAATTCAAACTCCATATATTCGGCTGAGACGAAAAATAACCACCAGAAACAACTTTCCAGCCATTTGAAAGTTTAAAATGCTCTGCTTCAACTGGTAGTTCGAATCCCATCGCAATACCTCCCCAAAGGAATAAACACGTAGCAAAAATTACGCATACCTTTTTCATTTACTTACCTTTGTAAATTTTATGTTTTTGGCGCCAAAATCAGATTCTGTCAATTCTTTGATTATTTTATATACTGAAAGGCCTGTGTCAAATTCTGGGAATCCTGGCTTTTTCTGAATAAAGGAAATAATATGTACTTTGCAGGGCCGTCCATCAGGATAAAGTTCTATCCATACCAATGGTGCAATTCTGGTATACCTGCCAAGATTCCAGCCATAATTAACAAAATTTCCTAAACTGTATGCAATGAATCTATCTTTGTACACTTCAACCGCTCTTGGCACATGAGGACCATGCATTAAAATTACGTCTGCTCCATTATCAATCGCACCATGAGCAAGAAGTACTGGATTACCTCTATTTTCACCAAGAAACATTTCAGTTGAATTTTTTGTATGAATTGCGTTTTCTCCCTCTGCACCTGCGTGAAAAGAAACAATAAGAATATCGCACTTTTTTGAAAGATTTCTTATTTCATTGAAAACAACAGCAGGATTAACGATTGAGCGGGTTCTCAAACCATAGGTAAAACCTGTAAAACAGATTTTTATACCATTTATCAAAAATTCTGCAGTTTCACCATCTATTGATAGAAACTGAATCCCACTTTGAGTCAGAAACTTTTTCGTCTGAGATTCCCCATACGCACCAAAATCCCTGATGTGATTGTTCGCGATAGAAACAACATCAAAACCAGCATCAACCAGTACATCGCAAAAGTCAGGCCTTGTTCTGAACACAAATGTATTTTTTTCTTTGATATTTTTTGTCGGTATGCCATTGTTGCATAGCACTGTTTCAAGATTGCAGAAGGCAATGTCAGCACTTTTGATAATGTCTTTACAATGTTTGAAAATCAATGTTCTTTGATTTTTGTCAGGAGTCATGTTATTGGGATAGTCAGAACCAAAATTGACATCTCCGGCTGCCACGATTGAAATTGTTTTTTCCTTTGTTTCTCTTACGTTCAGGCAACCAGAAAAACAAAAAGCACAGACGAAAAATGTTAAGAACATGCGCACAATGACTTTCATAATGTCTAAGTTTATCACAAAAACTCTGTGACTTCCTGTTGAAAAAAACTGAAAATTTGATAGAATAATTCTATGGAAAAGATTAATAACCTGTTGAAAATTCTTGAAAAAGAATACCCTGAAACAAAAACGGCTCTGAATTTTCAAACCCCATTTCAACTTCTGGTGGCAACAATACTCTCTGCCCAGACCACAGACACTCAGGTGAATAAAATTATTCCGAAACTCTTTGAAAAATTTCCAACGCCACGTGATTTTTGTCGCGCCGACCTGAAGGAAATTCAAAGTCTGGTTTCATCTGTCAACTTTTACAAAAATAAAGCGAAAAACATAAAATTAGCTGCAGAAAAAATTGTGAAGGAATTCGGAGGCGAAGTTCCAGATACTATGGAAAATCTCCTGAAACTTCCTGGAGTCGCCAGGAAGACGGCAAATGTTGTGCTCAATCAGGCATTTGGAAAAAATCAGGGAATAGTCGTTGACACTCATGTGAGAAGAGTGAGCCAGCGGCTTGGACTAACAAAAAACACAGATCCAGTAAAGATTGAACAGGACCTGATGAAAATCATCCCTCAAGAACAATGGGGAAGTTTCTCATTTCGCCTCGTTCAACACGGAAGAAAAATTTGCACTGCAAAAAAACCATTGTGCGATAGATGCATTTTTATGAAAACGTGTCCATCTGCAAAGGTAACAAAATGACACAGAAAAAGATATTTGTCGTGCATGAGCACTTTGCAAAAAGGCACCATTACGACCTTCGACTGGAAATCAATGGCGTATTAAAATCATGGGCAATTCCTAAGGAAATACCTTCAAAAAAAGGTGAAAAGCGGCTTGCCGTCGAAGTTGACGACCATCCCTTAGAATATGCGTCATTTGAGGGCGAAATACCTGAAGGCATGTATGGCGCAGGCAAGGTTTCAATCTGGGATTCAGGTCATTTTCTGCTTTTGAAAAAAGAAAAAAAAGCCATAGAAGTAGACTTAAGAGGGAAAAAGCTCAGGGGTATTTACGTTCTATTATTATTCAGGGAAGAAAATGGAAAAAAGAACTGGTTGCTGTTTAAAAAATATGGGTCAGATCAGCATCATTGAAGCATTCATTTTTTTATTTTTAATTTCTGGTTGTACGCTAAGTGTTGCCACAAAGTATCCAGAAAAACAATCCACGAAAAAAAAGACGGCATCAAGCAAACAGGTTATATCAAAACCATCCCAGCCACAGGGTGTCTGGCATACAGTAAAAAAAGGTGAAAACCTTTACAGGATTTCTTTGTATTATGAGGTTTCACAACAGGATATCAAAAAAGCCAATAATATAGACTCAGATAGTTTGTTTGTTGGTCAAAAACTTTTCATTCCAGGGACAAACAAGAAGGCACCAATTTTTGCGCTCACTCCTGATTTCAGTCAACCCCGAGCAGAATCAAAAGTTGTAGAACAACCTGTGCCGGAAACAAAAATTATCAGAGAACCAGAATATGCGTGGCCTGTGGAGGGAAAAATCATCTGCACCTATGGAGAACTTGGAAACAAGGGCATTGACATCCTCACCACTCCATCTTCTCCTGTAAAAGCAGCAAAGGATGGTAAAGTCGTCTTTGTTGGAACGACGACAAAATACGGAGAAACAATTATCATCGAACATGAAAACGAAATGTTTTCTGTTTACGGACACGACCTAATTGTGAAAGTAAAACAGGGGCAAACTGTGAAAAAGGGTTCCATCATAGGAGAGATGAAAAATACAACTCAGGCGAGAAGATACCTGCATTTTGAAATCAGGCACAAAAACGACCCCGTCAATCCGTTAAATTTACTGGAGATGAAATGAGAAGCAGAAAAGACTGGGAAGAGATAGAAGAAAAAACTCTTGCACCTTATGCGGTCAAAAGTGATCAGCACCTTGGCAGAAAATATCCAGAAAAGGAGCATCCATTAAGAACCGCATTTCAACGGGACAGAGACAGAATTATTCATTCCACGGCATTCAGGCGACTCGAATACAAAACCCAGGTTTTCATTTACCATGAAGGCGACTATTACAGAAATCGTCTCACTCATACCATTGAAGTTCAACAGATTGCGCGTTCGATAGCAAGAAATCTGGGCATTAACGAAGATCTGACAGAAGCCATTTCTCTCGCGCATGACATTGGGCACACTCCTTTTGGCCACAAGGGAGAACAAGCTCTTAATGAAATTATGAAAAAGTTTGGAAAAAGTTTTGAACACAATATGCATGGGCTGAGAGTTGTCGACATTCTTGAGATAAGATACCCCCAGTTTGAAGGACTTAATCTTACGTATGAAGTAAGAGAAGGCATCATCAAGCACAAAACAAGTTATGACAGCCCTGAAGTATCAGAATTTACTGAACACAGATCTCCGAGTTTGGAGGCGCAGGTCGTTAATCTTGCGGACGAAATTGCTTATACCAGCCATGACCTTGACGATGGACTGAAAAGTGGCATTCTCAATGAGGAGGAACTCTCCTGCCTTGAAATATGGCAAAGTGTGATAAAGAAAATCAAAAGAGATGTGGATGAAAGAATTTTAAGAACAACTATCGTCAGGACCCTTATCAATTTACTGGTCGAAGACCTTATTAAAACAAGTGAAGAACAAATAAAAAAAAACAATATCAAATCAGTGGCAGATGTTAGAAAATTGCCTCAACTGATTGGATTCAGTCCCACGGTTTACGCTCAATATAACCAGTTAAAGAATCTTCTTCTTGAAAAAATGTACAATCATTACAGGGTCATAAGAATGGCAGAAAAAGCAGCACGCATTATCAAAGACCTTTTTGAAGCGTATTATGAAGAACCAAGACAGATGCCTCCGCATGCTTATAGACGAATTGATAAAGAATCAAAAGAACAGGTTATATGCGATTATCTCGCTGGCATGACCGACAGGTTCGCTCAGGAAGAACACAAAAAACTTTTTGACCCTCACAGTATCGTATAATGGATAGAAAAACTGCCTGGATTATATTGAACATGATCAATGGAATTGGGCCAGCAAGCATCAAGAAAATGCTGGAATTGTGCAAAAGTCCGCAGGAAATTTTGAACACAATGCCTTCGATCCTTGAAAAAATTATCCCCTCTCCAGCGGTTGAACAATTGAAAAAATGGAAACAACTTCCATGGGAACAGGAAATTGAAAAAGCTATAACCAGTGGTATTACAATAATCACTTGCGAAGACCCCCAGTACCCTGAAAACTTAAGGCAGATACCTGATCCTCCGACGGTTCTTTATATCAAAGGACGAATCCCTCAAGGAAGAGTTTCCCTTGCAATCGTAGGAACAAGAAATCCATCATTTTATGGCTCAACAATGGCTGAAAAATTTGCTTCTATACTGGCATCATATGGCATTTGCATCGTCAGTGGTATGGCGCGCGGTATTGATTCAATAGCTCATAAAGCAGCCTTGAAAATGAAAACACCGACTGTAGCTGTACTTGGTTCTGGGCTTGCAAATATATATCCTCCTGAAAATGAAAAACTTGCAGAAAACATTGCTGAAAATGGCGCTCTGATATCAGAATTTCCTCTTGACACATTTCCTGAAAAATTCAATTTTCCAAGAAGAAACAGAATCATTTCAGGACTAAGCGACGCTGTTGTTGTAATAGAAGCTGGTTTAAGAAGCGGCGCCCTTATCACAGCGCATCTGGCTGTGGACCAGAACAAGGATGTTTTTGTTCTGCCGTCTGATGCTAACCGCATAACAGGAAGGGGTAATAATCAACTCATAAAAGAAGGAGCACTCCTCGTTGAAAGTCCCGAAGAAATAATACAACAGATGAATTTAGAACCGTGTAAGGAGATCAGAAATTCAAATCATTCCGTTGAAAACATTCAGTTATCAGAAAAAGAAAAACTGGTTTATAATGTATTAAAAGGGAAAAGCATGAATTTTGAACAAATTCAGGCATGTGTGAATGGTCCGGTTTCAGAAATTATGCAGATACTTACAAATCTGGAAATAAAAGGACTTATTAAGGCAGGTCCCGGGCTGATCTATTCAGACAATAGGTCGGTCAAAAAAGAAAAAAATGAGGAGATAATATGAGAATATTCACCAGGATTGTTCAGACGCTTTTTATTTTGGCAGGAATTGTGCTGATATTTTTCCTTGCGCTTTACTGGATAAAACCAGAAATTCTGGTCAGGGCTCAGCACTATCTGGAAAAAAACTTGTTGAGAGCAGGCATTGTGGGGTTTTCCATGATACTGATGGGTCTTATATGGCTCGTTTACTGGTTTGACTTTCTTATCCGCACCAAAAGTATTTCTCTTGACAACCCGCATGGAAAAGTAAGGATTTCTCTGAAGGCAATTGAGGAATTCATCTCAAAAAAAATTAGCACTCAGATGCCGAACATTACATCAATGAGTGTAAAAACCTCTCTGGGTTCGCATGGGCTTGAAACACTGATGCAGTTGAGAATTTCCGGTGGCTATAATATTCCAGAACTGACCTCCCAAATTCAGGAACTAATAAAAAATTACCTTGAGGATGTCGTTGGCGTTGAAAGGGTCTCACATATTGAAATTGTTGTATCAAGCATAGCACCACCAGAGCAGGAAATTCAGGAAGGCGTATCAAATGAAAACAACAAAGAAACTGGTTGAAAATATCTTTCTGCAGCACGAGCAACTTGTTAGTTCTTTGAAAAAACGAGAGTTTGCGATTCAAATTGACAAAGCTGCTCGTATACTGGTTAATACACTCAAAAAAGGAAAGAAAATTCTTGTGTGTGGAAACGGCGGAAGTGCTGCAGATTGCCAACATTTCGCAGGAGAACTTGTTGGAAGATTTCAGATGGAAAGAAAACCCATATCATGTATTTCACTTACAACAAACACATCCATAATCACAGCGATAGGAAACGATTATTCGTTTAACAGAGTTTTTTCAAGACAGATTGAAGCAATAGGCAACAGGGAAGATGCTCTGATTTTGATTTCAACATCAGGAAAATCAGCCAATATTATTGATGCCGCAAGGACAGCAAAAACATTAGGAATGAAAACAATTGGACTTACTGGCTCTTCTCCAAATCCTCTGTCCAACATTGTTAACATCTGTATTGCTGTTCCATCTACATCCACGCCAAGAATTCAAGAAATTCACTCTATCATCATACACATACTCTGTCATATCATCGAGCAAGAACTATTCAGCCATGAAGTCGAAAAAAATTAAGTCGCTGAAAGAATTACAGAAAATCGTGGAAAATCTAAAAATTCAGAAAAAGAAGATTGTGTTTACAAACGGCTGTTTTGACATTCTCCACGCAGGGCATCTTCATCTGCTTGAAAAGGCAAAAAAGAAAGGAGACATTTTGATAGTTGGGTTAAACAGCGATGAATCAGTAAGAAAATTGAAAGGCAATAATCGTCCCATTATTCCTGAAAAAGATAGAGCGTATCTTCTTTCAGGTTTATCCTGTGTGGACTATTGCGTAATATTTAATGAAGAAACTCCGGCGCACGTGATCAAAGCGATAAGGCCCGATGTTCTTGTGAAAGGAGCAGATTACAAACACGGTGAAATCGTGGGAGAAGATATCGTTAGAGCTCACAAGGGCAAGGTATTGAGAATTCCTATTTTGAAAGGGAAATCAACCACAGGCATAATAAAAAAGATTTATGAAAATCGCTAATCCCCTTAGAATCATAGACGCAAATTTTAACAGGGTGAGAGAAGCATTAAGGGTTATTGAAGATACTTTAAGGTTCTCCAACGCAGGAAAAATTGCAACTTCAAAAATCAGAAGCATAAAACACCTTCTATGTAATGAATATTTCAAAACTTTTGGGTATCGGGCGCTTACAACAAGAGATATAATCGCTGACCCAGGTAAGCAAAATAAACCGTACCGGGTAGATTCATTAAAACAAATTATGATTCGCAATTTTATGAGAGTAGAAGAAGGACTAAGATGTATTGAAGAATGCTCGCGAATTGTAAGCCCTGACAGTACACGCATCTGGCAGGCATTAAGATTCAAAATTTATGAAATAGAACAGCAGATTATTACCAGAATTCCCGATCATGCAATTTTACCTCGCTTTTCAGGCATCTATACAGGTGCTGACACCTGTCTCAAAATTATCAACAAAATCTTGCCAGATCTTGTCATCGTAAAACCTGGAAAAAATGTAAAAACAGATTTAGAACATTTAAAAAAAATAAAAAAAGTTGCGAAAAAAACCATTGTTCTTGTTGAGAATAGACCTGATATTGTGCTGATATCAAACATTGATGGGGTACATCTTGAACCTGACGCAATGAATCCAGAACACGCAAGTAAAGTCATTCCCGGCAAAATCATAGGTGTGGTAGCGTGTGATGTAAAATTGCAAAAATTTTATGAAACTGGTATTTCTTACATCGCATTTTACAACTATGCTGAGATGGCACGACTCTTGACGAAACACAAAAAAAACATTAAATTATTGACCGCAGCGATAGTCAATTCCCGCCAGGAAGCAAAAAGGACGATAGAAAAACGTGCTGATGGCGTGATTATAAAAAGTGATATCCTGCAAGAAGTGATAGAGACAACTAAATTGATAAAGGAACAGTATGGAAAAGAAACCTGAATTGCCAAAAGACGCATTTGTCAGAGGAATTATTATGTGGCTGTTATTGGGGGTGCTATTGTTTCTTGTTGTCAGAACAGGGACAATGATGTCAGAAAACAGGAAAACCTTAAACTATAGTGATTTCATTGAAGAGGTAGAAAAGGGCAATGTTCAGGGAACACTACTTATTAAACGCGGCTATATATATGGAAACTTGAAAGATGGAACAAAATTTCAAACATATGCTGGCGAGGACCCTGACTTAATAAAAATTCTGCGCGAAAATAAAACATCTTTTAAGGTTGAACCTGCATCTGACTTCTGGGCCGGACTTTTTATTAACTTGATTCCTGTCATTTTAATTGTCGGCTTTTTCCTTTTCCTGATAAACAGGCAGGCAACAAGTGAAAGCAATAAGGTTTTTTCTTTCAGCCGAAGCAGACCAACAATGCCTGACAGCAAGAACAGAGTCACATTTGCAGATGTCGCCGGGTCTGAAGAAGCAAAGGAAGAGTTAAAGGAAATTATTGAATTTCTAAAAGACCCGAAAAAATTCCAGCGACTTGGCGGTAAAATCCCAAAGGGTGTACTTTTGATAGGTCCACCAGGAACAGGAAAAACTCTTCTTGCAAAAGCTGTCGCAGGAGAAGCTGGCGTGCCATTTCTGGGCATGAGCGGCTCTGATTTTGTGGAAATGTTTGTTGGAGTTGGTGCCGCACGAGTAAGGGACCTGTTCAGGCAGGCAAAACGGCTTGCGCCTTCTATTGTCTTTATTGATGAAATTGATGCTGTTGGCAGGCAGAGATTCGCTGGACTTGGCGGCGGTCACGATGAGAGGGAACAAACACTGAACCAGCTTCTCGTTGAGATGGATGGATTTGTCACAGACCAGGGAATTATTGTAATGGCAGCAACCAATAGACCTGATGTTCTGGACCCTGCTCTCACACGGCCAGGAAGATTCGACAGAACCGTGGTGGTAGGTCTTCCGGATATCAAAGAAAGGGAAGCCATACTTAAGGTGCACACAAGAAATAAACCCCTTGGTCCAACAGTTGACCTTTCTGTCATCGCAAGAAGTACTCCAGGACTTTCTGGAGCTGACTTGGCAAACATTGCAAATGAGGCAGCCCTGCTTGCAGCAAGGAGGAATAAAAATCAAATAGATATGGAAGAATTTGAAGCAGCAAAAGACAAAATTCTGATGGGAGTTGAAAGGAAAAGTCTGGTGATCAGCGAAGAAGAGAAAAAAATCATTGCATACCACGAAGCAGGTCATACAATTGTTCAACTTTCGTTGCCGGAATTGCATCCTGTTCATAAGGTCACCATTATTCCTCATGGCCAGGCGCTTGGAATCACCCATGTTCTTCCTGAAAAAGATAAATTTATTGAGAGCGACACATATTTCAGAAATACCCTTGCTTCTCTCCTGGCAGGACGGGTTACAGAAAAAATTGTGTTTGGAAAGATGTTTACTGGAAGCGAAAATGACCTGAAAATAGCAACAGAAATAGCAAGAAAAATGGTCTGTGAATGGGGAATGAGTGAAAGACTGGGACCTGTAAGTTTCAAAGAACACGAAGCAGTTTTTTTAGGAAGAGACCTTGTTCAGCAGAGAAATTTAAGCGAAGCCACAAACCAGGAAATTGATCACGAAATCAAATCGATTCTTGAAAAGGCATCGCAGACCGCATTTGAAATTATTATGAAAAATCGCGAAAAACTTGACTTACTTGTAAAAGAACTTCTTGAACATGAAACACTAAATTCTGAACAGATACGAAAAATTCTTGGAGGCGAACATGAGCAAGAACCTGCCAGAGAAGGAGATTGAAAAAGCCATAGCAAACATTATTAAAGCTATTGGTGAAGATCCATCAAGAAAAGGGCTTAGGGATACACCAAAAAGAGTCGCGAGAATGTACTGCGACATCTTTTCTGGTATCCATACCAATCCCGAAGATATTCTTGGCAGGGTTTTTCACGAAGAATATAATGAACTGGTCCTGCTCAAAGAAATACCCCTGTATTCAATGTGCGAGCATCATTTGCTTCCATTTTTTGGACATGCTCACATCGCATATCTTCCAGACGGCAAAAGAATCGTTGGCATCAGCAAACTTGCAAGGTTGGTTGATGTTTATGCAAAAAGACCGCAGGTTCAGGAAAGATTGACAAATCAGATTGTTGATACGATCATGAAGGTATTGCAGCCCCAGGGAGCAATGGTTGTAATTGAAGCAGAACATATGTGCATGATTATGAGGGGAGTCAAAAAGCCTGGCACAAAAATTGTTACATCGGCAATGCGCGGAATTTTCTTAAGAGACATAAGAACAAGATCCGAAGCCCTCAATCTTATTATGGCAAAATAGAAAACTTCTCAGAACACAGATATTCCATATTTTCCAGCTTAATAGTTGATTCAGGATATATCTCAATAAGCACACCACAAAGATTTTTTTCTGAACGGATCATCGCAGGAATGTAATTTTCAGTATAACCGGTCCAGAACTCGTTGACTCGTCGTTCAATAAGCACTGTATTTTTCTTACCAACAAATGACCTTTTTACCCCGCTGGAAACTGAGTTTGCTATTTCAATCATTTTTAAAACCCTTTCTTTTTTTGTTTTTTCAGCAACCACCCCGGGTAAATGCGATGCCGACGTTTGTGAATGTGGACTGAACGGAAACACATGAACCTTTAAAAATCCACATTCTAAAATCGCGTTTATACTCATTTCAAAATCCTGTTCTGTTTCTCCTGGAAAGCCAACCATGATATCAGTACTGAATCCTGCAGATGGAAAAACTGTTTTTATTCTGTTCAAACGTTCTTTATACTCATGATACTTATAAGGTCGGCCCATTTTCCCAAGAATTCTGGAAGAACCACTCTGAAGAGGAACATGAAACGAAGGACAGAAATTTTTGCAGCGCACCAGAATTTCCAGAAGTTTATCCGTAATATAAAACATTTCAATTGAACTAAATCTGAATCTTGCCAGCCCTTCAATCACGCTGATTTTTTGTATCAACTCGGTCAGGTCAGAACCAGTATCTTTTCCATAACTTCCAAGGTCTATGCCTGTAAGAACAATCTCACGAAAACCATTGTTTATCAACTTTCTGATTTCTTCAACAATTTCATCGATCTGTCTGCTTCTAATTTTTCCTCTCACATAAGGAACGATACAATAGGTACAAAAGTTTTCACATCCGTCAACAACCTTAACAAATGCACGAGTATGACCATAAAAATTTTCAATCCCTCTTATTCCAAAAGTTCTTACCTCGTGGTATAATTGCTCCCTACGAAGTGTTTTAACATCAGGGAACAATGAAATTATGTCATCCTTTTCAACCCAGCAACCAGTCACCCACACCCTTTTCCCATCTTTCAACAATTTTCTTATCAATTTTCTTGCTTCGCTCTCTGCCTTTTTTGTCACACAACAGGTATTGATTAAAGCAATGTCATAGGATATGTTCACAGGTTCATAGCCCTGCCTGGATAACAATTCCCTGAAAACCTGACTGTCATATTGATTTGCTTTACACCCAAATGTAAAAATCTTTATTTTTTCCATGTCATTTTGTAAGACCAAAAAATTTCATTGCATTGTGCGTGGAAATTTTTGCAATTTCGTAGGTTGAGATCTTTCTAATCCTTGCAAACTCCTCAACAACAAATCTGACAAAACGTGGTTCATTTCTCTTTCCCCTGTATGGATGTGGAGCAAGATACGGAGCATCTGTTTCAAAAAATACTCTGTCAAGATTGACTTTTTCTACCATTTTTCTTACACTGACAGCATTACGAAAAGTGATAAGGCCGGTGAACGAAACATAAAATCCAGATGCCATCATCCACTCAAGCATTTTCTCATCTCCGCTGAAGCAATGGAATACCACTTTTGAGGGCATCCTTTCACTTTCAAAAATTTGCATAATTTCGCTTTCTGCCTCACGCTGGTGAACAATCAATGGAAGGTTAAATCTTGCAGCAAATCTAATATGTTTTTTGAACAACTCAATCTGGGCTTCCTTTTTTGAATTTTGATAAAAAAAATCAAGACCTGTTTCACCAATGGCAATTACCTTATTGTTTTCAACAAGTTTCATGCACTGATAAAAAACATCGTCGTTCGCAGAGTTAGCACTATGCGGATGAATTCCGGTTGCAGCATAAACAAAATCAAATTCCCGCGCAATTTCACACGCTCTTTTGCTTGAAGGCAAATCAGTTCCTGGATTGATAATCAAGGATACCTTTTCAGCGAATGCCTGTTCTATTACCTGCTCGCGGTCTGCGTCAAAATCCGGAAAATCCAGGTGACAGTGTGTATCAGCAAACATTGTTTCGCCTTTTCTGTTTACACAGGTGTTTTTGTATTTTATAATTTTACCATGATAAACATTATCGAAACAGGCATATTATACTCAAACCCAAAGCCATATCTTAAAAGCGAACATGCTTATTTTCCATCTGTTGCGCAATTGCCTGATGGCAAACTGATTGCCGTTTATGCACTTGGCGAAGCATTTGAAGCCATCAACTTACATACTCACGTTTCTTTCTCAAATGATAGCGGTAAAACCTGGAGTTATGTAGGGAGATTACCTAATGAAACGAAAAACAAAATCACATCAGATGCTTCACGAATTACAGCATTATCGGACGGAGGACTTGTTATTCTAACATGCATTTATGATAGAACCGAGCATACCGAAGAAGGATTAACAAATCCTGAAACACTTGGTTTTGTGCCAACGACATTTGTTCTTATCTTTTCTCATGATGGGGGTAAAACATTTTCCGTTCCGCAACAAATAATTCCACCTATTATTGGCCCATGTTTTGAGTTGTGCTGCCCCATTACAGTACTTTCTGACGGTACCTGGCTCATACCCACATCAACCTGGAAAGCATGGGATGGGAGTTGTCCGTTTGGGATGAAGGCAATTGCCCTTATTTCGAGGGATAAAGGGAAAAACTGGAACGAATATACGGTGGTGATGGACGCTTATAGCAAAGGTATTATCTTTTGGGAATCAAAAATCATTGAAATGTCGGATGGAAACCTTGTCGCTGTCGCCTGGGCATATGACGAAAAAAATAAAATTGACCTTCCAAACCATTTTGCAGTCAGCAATGACAGGGCCAAAACATGGACAGAACCACTTTCCACTGACCTACAAGGACAAACCCTTATCCCAATTGTTCTCAAAAATGGAAAATTATTGAGTGTTTACAGAAGATTGGATAAACCAGGGCTGTGGGCAGCCATTTCCCGCATTGAAAAAACGCGCTGGATTACAGAACAGCAAATCCCGATGTGGGCAGCAAATACCTCTGGATTAACAGGCAACACGAAGAATCCCGCAACAGATTTTCATGTGCTGAGGTTCGGAGCTCCATCAATGATAAGATTAATTGATGATTCAATTTTCCTCACCTTCTGGTGTTATGAAAACTGTATTTCAGTCATTCGCTGGTTTTTGATTAATGAGATATAATGAAAGCATAGTGCCCTGGTAGTAAAATAAGAAGAAAAAAGAGGATGAGCGCTATGCGATATATAGGAGTAGATCAGCACAAGAAGTTCTCGTATATAGCGGT